>CAMLOZ010000067.1 GCA_946481625.1 uncultured Haloferula sp.
GGGCGGCCCCGACCCGGTCCTCTCCGCGCTGAGCCGCACGATCGTCGGCCTCAAGGGCGGCGGGGTGCCCTGGGCGATCGCGTTCGAGCCCCCCATCCCACCGTGAGGCCGCCGTGAGCATCAGCTTGTCATCCAGCAAGTCCCACTTGGTCCCAAGTTCGAAGGTCTCGCTCTCTTCGGGTTCGAGGTTGATGTTGTTTGAGGAGTTCGCGGCAGTCCCCAATGACAACCCTTCGGCGGAGGGGTTGAACGAGGTGCCATAGCCGAAATACACGCTGCCCGGTTCGCAGGGCTTCCAGGTGATCGCGCCGCGGTAGCTGAACATATCGTCGGTCCGGCCGAGGAGGGTGTGAACCCCGGTGGTGGCACGGTTATGATAGTCCACGTCGAAGTAGTCCCAGCGCACCCCGCCGCTGACCATCCACTGCTCGTTGAACTTCACCGTGTCGAACGCATAGACCGCGGCACTGAGGGCTTCCGTCGCTGTCCCGGCTCCATTGCGGAAGATCACCGGGAAGTACGGGTCATACGGATTGGGAGCGAAAAGATCCGTCGCGGGGGCCGAGGCGGCATTGAGATCGGTGCGCCCGTAGTTCTTGGAAGTCTCGCGAGCCAGTTCCATGCCGGTGACCATGCTGTGTTCAAGCGGTCCCGTCTCGAACTCGATGTTCAGGTCCGTCTGATTCGCGAAGATGGTGTCAACCTGGTCGCGTGTTTTCCAGTCGGTCCGGCGGATGTCGGTGCTGCCGTTGTTGAGGAACCGCGGGGCGGTCACGTCCATGTCGGTGGTGGTGTGCCCGTAGCGGGTGATATTCCGGAGTTTC
This sequence comes from uncultured Haloferula sp., assembly GCA_946481625.1. The sequence goes on from CAMLOZ010000067.1 coordinate 825, forward strand.
AGGCTCTCGGAAAAATCATGCTGGAACTCCACGCTGAAAATATCGGTCGTGTTCTCGACATGGTCGCGTAGCGCCAGACCGTAGAAATTTCCATAGTCCACCGGGGCGATCTGGTCGCCAAGTCCCGGAAGCGCCGTGTTCGCTGCGGGGACCCAAGGAAGGCCGTAATCCGGCATTCCCTTCTGATCCAAGTGGAAATAGCTGACGATCACCCGCGTGTCCGTGCCCAAGCCATACGTGAAGGTGGGAGCAATCCCCCAGCGTTCCTCGGTGACGATCTCCCGTCCCGGAACATCGGCGCTGTGGAACATCCCGTTCAGACGGAAGGCCGCGCCCTCCAGCCCTTCGATGGGCTGGTTGATATCGAACGTCGCCCGTTGATAATTGCTGGTGCCGCCACCGAGCATGATTTCGTAGGCTTTCTCCTCCTTGGCGGTCTTGCTCACCAGGTTGATGGAGCCACCGGTGGATCCCCGCCCCGCGTTGGTCGAGGACGGTCCCTTGGTAACTTCGACCTGCTCGAGGTTGAACGGATCACGGGTGTAACCACCGAAGTCGCGAACCCCGTCGATAAACAGGTCGGTGCGGGAACTGAAGCCGCGGATCGAGAGGTTGTCTCCTGCCGGGACCCCGCCCTCGCCCGCCTGCATGCTGATGCCAGGAACGTTGCGCAACACATCGCGGAGGCTCGACACCCCTTGTTCCTGGATCACCTCCTTGGGGATCACATTGATCGTCTGCGGGATGTCGCGGAGCGGCTCGGTGAAGCGCGGTGACGCAAGACGCTCGGGCTTGTAGAGCTTCTTGTCCTGCTCCGCCTTGACCACGATCTCGGCGAGTTCTTCCTCGGTCTTCTGGGCCTCCTCCTTCTTCTCGGCAGGGGCGGCGGTTTGGGCGGCGAGTTGGCCGACAGCGAGCAGCGTGCCGGTCACGGCAAGGCCTTCAGGGCGGAGTCGGAGCGATTCTTGGGCGGATTTCATGAGACTGGGTGGTTGCAGGGCTTTCAGGGGGATTTCCCAACCTTCTCGCGCTGCAAAGCGGACTTGTTGCGAATGCGTCTCATTAACCCGTAGAAGTCAAAGCCAAAAATTCCGGCGGGCGTGAAAAGTCGATTCCCCGCCAATCCCCGTCACGGAACCGCCATCCGCGGCGAAATCGCTTGACCCGCTGCGCCCGGTGATGGGCACAGAAGCGCGCCATGATCGTTTGCATCCCCGATGTCCTGACCCCGGAGCAGACCCGCCAGTACCGGAACATGCTCGAAGACGCCGATTGGGAAGACGGGAAGGCGACCGCGGGGCATCTCGCGGCGAAGGCGAAGGACAACCTGCAGATCCCCGCGACCCACCCGGTCGCCCGCCAGGTGGGCGAAGGAATCATGCGGGCGCTGACCGTGAACCCGACCTTCATGTCGGCCGCGGTGCCGTTGCACTTCCTGCCACCGATGTTCAACCGCTACTCGGGCGGCCAGACCTACGGCCAGCATATCGATGCCGCGATCCGCCAGATTCCCGGGACGGGCCACCGGATTCGTACCGACCTTTCCTGCACGCTCTTCTTCACCGCCCCGGAGGATTACGACGGCGGCGAGCTGATCATCGAGGACACGTACGGCAGCAAGAGCGTGAAGCTGCCCGCGGGGCATCTGGTGCTGTATCCGGCCACCAGCTTGCACCGGGTGACGCCTGTGACCCGGGGCAGCCGGCTCAGTTCCTTCTTCTGGGTGCAGAGCATGATCCGCTCGGACGAGCAGCGCTCGATTCTCTACGACCTCGACCTGGCGATCCAGCGGATCTCCGGAGCCCTGCCCGAGCATCCGGCGGCGAACCAGTCGGCGGTTCAGCTCACCGGGGTTTATCACAACCTGCTGCGGCAGTGGGCGGAAGTGTGAACAGGAAAGAAAGCACCGATCGCCAATTTCCTAGATGGGGGATTCCCGCTACGGGAGAGAGCAAAGGCAGGGGGCGGGAGCCCCCCCCTTGAGACGGCTCCGGGTTGATCCGGTCGTTCCGTTCATGGGGCAGTCCCCAAGCTGATTTGCAGGCGATAGATGCCCCGCGCGGGCGGCGGCGATGGATCGGTCATTTGCCGGGGGCCTCCGGTCACGAGCGGGCCCACGGTCTGAATCTGTTCCCATTCGGAGTTCTCCAACGAGACAAGACGCTCCAAGGAATAGGTGCGGCCAACCTTTCCATCGAACTCGAAGAGCGCGGGAGAGACCGAGACGATGGTGAGCCTGGCCGTGTCGTTCGAGTCGTCCGGGTCGGTGCCGGCGGTATACTCGTCGCCGTTGCTTTTGCCATCTCCATCAAGATCCCCGGAGGGGGCGAACTGCACGGGGTTATAGTAGAGCTCCTCCCACGCGTCGGGCATGCCGTCGGCATCGAGATCGCCCAGCGGACTGACGGCGGAAGCCGAGAGGCTCACGTTGTCCAGCACCGACGTGTTCAGTGCGGTGGTGCTGCCGCTGGCGACGGCGAGCCCGACGTAGCACGGGCTGGCCAGCGAAACGGTGGAGCTGCCGATGACGGTCCACGAGCTGCCGTTGGTGCTGCGCGAGGCGGTAATGGTGCTGCCGCTACGCGCCAGCCTCACCCAGATGTTCGGCGCGCTGCCCGTGCTGCTGTTGGTGGTGGAAACGCTACCGCCGGTGGTGGTGCGGCGCTGCCAACGCCAGGCGCCCGATCCGTTCACGGTGAGCGCAGCCATCCGGGCGTTCGCGGCGAGCGAGTCGCGCATCATGATGCCGACGCGGGCATTGGCACCGGTGTTCCCGAGGGTGTTCACCCGGGCGATCACCGTGCCGTTGCCATCGAGCGTCTGATAGACGTAGCGCAATGAATCGCTGGTGCCGCCGAAGGTGCCCGCTCCTTTCAGCGTGAAGGCGGAGCCGAAGAACTCGGCGCTGCCCTGAAGGCCGGTAGCGCCGATGTCAATGGTCGCCCACGGGGAAGGAAAGGCCGTGACCGAGACATTGTCGAAGGTCGCCGTGCCGAGTGCCGCGTTGCTGTGGCTGGTGACTGCGAGTCCCACCGACACCGTGCCGGCCATCGCAAGCGTGGTGGTGCCCACCTGCGTCCAGGAGGTGCCATTGGCCGAAACGTAGCCGGTGACCAGGGTGCCGCTGCGGACGAGGCGGACCCAATTGCCAGGAGCGGCATTCAAGGCCGGTCCCGCCACCGAGGACGAGGCTCCGGAAGCGCTGCCGCGCCACTGGAAGGTGAAGCCGTTCGACGGGGTGATGGCAACGAGCGCATTGACCGCCCCGGCGCTGCCGCCATCGCGGATCATCACGCCGGCCTTCGCCCAAGGATCGGAGTTGGATTGGGAGGTCACGCGGGCGCGGATTTCGCCGTCGCCCGTGAGACTTTGGGAGACGAACTGGAAGGCGTCCGCAACTCCCCATATATCCGTTCCCGAACCGTTAACGTTAAAAGTGCCGCTGCCGTAGGAGGCACTGCCCGCGAGGCCGACCGCACCGATGTCGGAGCTGGTCCATGGCGGCGGTGGCGCTTGCAAGGTGGTGGCGCTGGCTTCGGCGGAGTCGACACTTTCGCCATTGGCGTTCACGGCGCTGACGACGTAGTGGTATGTCGTGCTGGAGTTCAAGCCGGCGTCGTCGAAGCTCGTCGTGGTGACATCGGGCGCGACGGTCGTGTAAGGGCCCCCACTGGTGGCCGAGCGCTTCACCTTGTAGCTGGTGGCACCGCTGCTCGGGTTCCACGCGAGGTGAATCCGGCTGACCGATGTCGCGGCGGCCACCAATCCGCCGGGCACCGGGGGAACTCCGGCCGGCGGCGTGGAGAACAGCAACTCATCCGGAGCCAATGCTTTGCCGTAGAGGCGGACTTCGTCGATATGGCCATAGAAGCGATCGGTATGGCCTCCATTCCAGAGGCCGCGGCTCACGGTAAAGACGCCCGGGTCCCAAGCAGAGCCGTCGCCGGTACCCGTGGAGAGCGCCGGGTTCGTGCTCGACGAGATGTCCAGGCTGCCGAGCAACGTGTAGAGGGGATCACCATTGGTGAGATTCTTGAGATACAGCGAAAGCGTGTCCCCATCGCTGGTCGCGGCCACGGCGTGCCACTTGGCATCTTGGACCGTGCCCGCCGCCGAGGTCAGGGTCCAGTTGTTGCCGGCGGCGTCGGTGAACATGACACGCAGAGCGCCATTCGGCTCCACATTGAAGTAAAGGGCGGCGAGCGCGGGGTCGGCCGCATAAGCGCCGCGACTGTCGCGGCCCACGATCGCCTGGAAGCCATTGGTCGCATCGTCCGGCCGGATGGCCGCTTCGATGGTCCACTCGGGGGGGCTCCACCGGCTCAACCCGGTGCCGATCGCGGACATCGCGGGATAGGCATTGGCGTTCTGGACGCTGACCGCGTTGGAACGTCCCGATCGGGGGATGGTGGCGCTTGGAACTTGCGCCCGGTAGGTGTGCCAACCGCTTGTCCATGCAGAGAGATGGTTCCCGTTGCCGGACGCGTCCAACATGCTGCCGTCGTACTGCCCGGCGGTACCCGGCGTGTACGGCACCTGCGCGCCGGGCGTACCCTCTTCGAAGGACCAATAGGCGACCGGCGCGGCTTGCGAATAACCGACGTTGATCCGCAGTTCGGCATCCGACGTTGCGCCCGAAGGATCTGCGACCCGCACGAAGAAGCGGTTCAGCCCGTAATCGGCGGACGCCGGCGTGCCGGACAAGGTGCCATTCGCCGATACCGCCAGCCAGGCGGGTCCGCTCAACTTCGAAAAAGCCAGCGTGTCGCCATTCGGATCGGTAGCCTGGCCGGCGAGAGTCTGGCCCGCGTAGGGCTGGTTGACGGTAGCTCCTGCCGGGGTGAGGAGATCCTGGGTGAACGCGGGGCCGAGGTTCGCGTTCTGACCCCAAAGGCTCCAGACCTCCGCGCCGCCGAGCGCGCGGTTGTACACCCGGAAGTCGTCGACGCGGCCATTGAAAAGCGGGTCCGCATACTGGCTCTTGCCGATGTAATTCAGGTCGGGTGCGAAGTGGCAGGGGTCAATCGGGAGATCGAACACGGATCCCACGGGCTGTCCGTTGACGTAGAGTGTCGCGCGGTCCTCGTGAAGCACCGCGGCGAGATGCACCCACTGTCCGGTAGGCAGGGGGGAGGTGTTGATCTGCTTTTCGGCGCTCGCGCCATTGATGGCGTCCTTGAAAGCCAGCCGCATCCCGGCGCCGGAATTCGGCGTCAGGAAGATGTTCTGATGGGTGCCGGTTCCGAAATCGAAGACCCGCTGCCAATTGCCGCCACCGTCCCAATTCACCCAGGTGGCGACCGTCATCTCGCTGGCCAAAGCCACGGCCGCGGGAAGCTGGATGTAGTCGTCGGTGCCATCGAGATCGAAGGCTTGACCGATCTTGCCGGCGACATAGGCGGGCGAGCCGAAGGCGGTGCCGTGCTGGCCGCCGCCGCCGCTGTCCTGAACGTTTCCGTCCATCGTGTACCGGCGGGTGGCCGGTGCCACCACCCAGAGCTGGCGAGGGCGTCCATTGAGCGTTTCTCCGGCACCGGTCACCACGCAGCGGTAGGTGCCGGCATCCGCCGATTCGGCATTCGCGATCCGCAGCGTGGCGGTGTTCGCGCCGGAGATGTCGCCGCCATTTGCCAGGTTGGCGCCGTCTTTCTGCCATTGCCATGAAACGGCCAACGGGGATTCGACCCGGAATTCCGCCGTTTCCCCGGTCACCACCGATTCGTTCAAGGCTTCGCGGGTGAAGGACAAGTAGCCCAGGTCCGCGCGCATGCCGGCCATGATGCGGGTGTGCCAGAAGCGGTTGAGGTATCCGTCCTCGTGGTCGAAGTTGAAGCCGCCCGGCCAGATGGCGTGGCCGTCGCCATGCAGCCCGTCGGCGTAGGCATTGTAGGTGTCGAACTGCGCCTGGTTGCCGTAACTGCCTTGCCACACGCCGCCGGAGAGCAATCCGCCGTAGGCCCAGTGGGTGCCCATGCCGAAAGTGTGGGCCGCCTCGTGGAAGACGACGCGCTCGTTGCGGCTGCCGCCATAACCCATGTAGCCGTCCACGTTGCCCTCCGCCGTGGGGATGCCGGGATGGTAGGTGACCGACCAGTGTTTGTTGAACGAGCCGTGCTGGTTGTAGAATGCCGCGGCCACCGCCACCGAGTTCGCGACCTGCTGCGCCTCCGGCGAGGAGGCCGGATCGAAGTTCAGCTGATAGGTGATATCGGCGCGCACCGGTGCGGCGGCGAGGGCGGCGGCCAAGGCAAGCAACTCCGTGCCTCGTGCTCCGCGAAGACGGGGACGATTCATGATTTGGGTTTGTCGGGTTTTCCAATCGGCCCTCGGGCCGGATCGTCGTTACTTGTCGCACTCCCCCGGCGGCGGTTCAACGGCCCAGGTCCTTGACCCGATTGTATTTTCCGCATACATCTTGCGGTCTCCCGATGTCAGACGGTTCCCCATTGCCGGAGCGAAGCACGCTGAGCGACCAGGTGGCGGCTTACCTGAAGCGGGGGATCTCACAGGGCTCGTGGACGTCGGAACTACCGACGGAGAACGAGTTTTGCCGCGACCTGCAGATCAGTCGCTCCACGCTGCGCAAGGCTTTGGCCCAATTGTCGACCGAAGGATGGATTGTCCAAGGCGGACAGGGACGACGACATCTCATACGGAAGCGGAACGGTGCGCGGTTGCGCTCTCCTGCCGGCACGGTGGTTCGTTTTCTCACGCCACACCACCCGGTCGCAGCGGGTGCGGTGACTCATCAGGTGATCGAGTCGATCGCGGAAATGGTCACCCGTTCCGGCTTCCGGCTGGAGATCGAGGAACGGCCCGCCCTTTATCAGAAGCGCGGCTTCAAGGAACTCTCCCGCCTGAATGAACTGCCGGATACCGCCGCCTGGGTGGTGAACTTCGCGACGGAGGCCATGCAGCGATGGTTCGCCGGTCGGCCGCGACCTTGTATTCTGTTAGGTCGGGCTTACCCCGGGATCACGCTTCCCCTGGCCTACCCAGATTCCGAGGCCGCGGGGCGTCACGCCGCCGGCCTCTTTTACAGCCGGGGACACCGCCATTTTGCCTTCCTTCAGGACGAGTTCACCAGCTTGGGCGATCGGGTAGGCGGGCGGGCATTTGTGGAGGAAGCACTGCGACTGGGGGCGAACGCGAAGACCGTCATCCACTCACGGGAAAGTGCCTCGGTGTGCGCCGCCCTCCGCGGCTTGCTCGCCGAGCGCCCGATGAGCACCGCCTATTTCTCGAACTGTCCCGAGCACTGCATCACCATCCTCTGCTTCTTCCAGAGCCTGGGCTACCGGATTCCCGAAGACTTGTGTTTGATCTCGGGCTGGGACGACGTGAGCCTCGACTTCACCGTTCCGAGCATCGCCCGCTATCGTATCGACGGCACGAAGATGGGACGCGCGGTCGCAAGGATCGTGCTCGACGTTCTTCGGCATGGAACCGGCAAGAAGCCGAAGGAGGTAAGGATCCTTCCGGAATTTGTCGCGGGGGGCTCTCTAGCTAAGGACGCAACGCCGAGGAAGGCCACCGCCTGAAGTTGATCGGGGTGATCGATTCGCCCCCGATTCAGGAAGACGGGGCCGTGAAGATCACCGTGGGGTCGATATCGCCGAGGGTGGGGCGGCCTGTCAGGGCCATGGCGATTTCGAGTTCGGTGCGGAGGATCTTGAGGACATGGGCGACGCCGGTGGCACCGGCGGCGGCGAGGCCGTGAAGGACGGGGCGGCCGATCATGACGGCGGTGGCCCCGAGCGCGAGGGATTTCAAGACGTCCGTGCCGCGGCGGATGCCGCCGTCGAGGAGGATCGGGACGCGGCCCTGGACGGCAGCGGCGATGCGCGGCAGCGCCTCGATGGCGGCCGGCACGGTGTCGAGGGTGCGGCCGCCGTGGTTGGAGACGATGATGCCGGAAGCGCCGTGGCTGATGGCGAGGAGGGCGTCGTCGGGGGCGAGCACGCCTTTGAGGAGGATCGGGAGGTCTGTTAGAGAGCGCAGCCAGGCGAGGTCGGTCCAGGTCGGGGCCTTTGCGAGAAGGTGGCTGCCGAAGACCTTGTCGGCAGGCGGGACGAGTTCCATGCCGCGCAGGTTCACCGGCTCGATCCCCCGCGGCACGCGGAAGGCGGCGCGCTGTTCGCGGTTGCGGAGGCCGTGAAGCGGGGCATCGGCGGTGAGGACGAGGGCGGTGCAGCCGGCGGCTTCGACGCGCTTCACGAGGTCCGCTGTGAAGGTGCGGTCGGGCTGGAGGTAGAGCTGGAACCAGGGCGGCACGAGAGCGTCGCGGGCGATGTCCTCGATGGCCGTGCCGGCCTGCGTGCTGACGGTCATGCAGGTCTCCATCGCGGACGCGCCGAGAACGGTGGCGAGTTCGCCGCCCGGATGGAACATCCCGTGGAAGGCGGTGGGGGCGACGAAGATGGGGTGGGCGTAGTCGCGGCCGAGGAGGTGAAGGCGGGTGCTGGCTCGGGTGAGGTCTTGGAAGATGCGGGGCAGGAGCTGGAGGCGGTCGAAGGCGGCGCGGTTTTCAGCGAGGGTGAGTTCGTCGGCAGCGCCGCCGGAAAGGTAGGCCCAGACGGGGTCGGTGAGGCGCTCGCGGGCCAAAGGCTCGTAGTCGTCGAGGGAGACGATTTCCGGAGGGATGGTTTGGAGCGGTGGCAGCGGCATGTGGAGGGAGGCTAGCAGGTGGGGCAAGGGTAGTCGGAGGGGGAAATCCGCCGCCGGGGGATTGCTGCTGATGAGGGCTTATTCGTGATGTGGAAGGCCCCACCGAGCATCGGGCAAATGGATCGCGGATAATACGGATTCAACGGATGAATCCGACGCGGAGCCCGTGAACCGGTGTATCGCTCGGCGCAGTTAAGACACGGCTTTGAATCCAGGAAGAGAAAACGGTGACGGCGACACCATGCCTCGGGCAAGTTATTGCCACCTTGATTCCATTGACTTATTTTCCCAATTTCCATTCATTGATAACAGCGTTCGGAGTTTATTCCCCGGCGATAGTTATTTTAAACCTCAACCCCTCCCGACATGTTCAATACTTCCCTGGTTCAGGAATCGATCAAGCGCGCCCAACCCTTGGATCTGGAAGGGCTCATCCATTCGATGGACAAGCAGCCCGCGAAAACGATCCACACTTCCCGCCAGGTAAGGCTGCGCCGGGAGGTGCTGCGGGAGCAGATCGATGATCCCCTGGCCGCCAAGGTGCGGCTGGAGCGAATCCTCAACGGCAACGATCTTACCGATATCTCCTACCTGACTCGCGGCATCGAGTGCAGCCGCGCCATCTGCCGGATCGTGATACGCGACAGCCGGCGACCGCTCGGCTTCGGGACAGGATTCATGGTGGCTCCCGGGGTACTTCTCACCAACCATCACGTGATCTCGAACGAGGATCTGGCGAGCCACAGCATCGCACAATTCCGCTACGAGCGAGACCGGAACGGGCACGACCTGAAGGAAGTGGAGTTCCGGCTGAAATCAAACCCGAAGCCGATCCTGCTGAAGGAACTCGACATGGCCCTGGTGGCGGTCGAACCGCGCTCGATCGACGGTGGAGAAAGCCTGGCGAGCTTCGGATGGCTCAAACTCAAGCCGCAATCGGGCAAGGCTTTTGTCGGGGAGTATCTCACCATCATCCAGCATCCCAACGGGGAGAGGAAA
>CAMLOZ010000068.1 GCA_946481625.1 uncultured Haloferula sp.
TTATCGATTCGCATTTCGCCTTTTCTTACTGATGTAAATGAGAAGACATTGTGATGGAGAATGGCGTGGTAGTTGTTCCCCCAAGCGTTTCCCACTCAACATTGTCAGAATTATATCTTTGCATTACAGCTTTGAGCTGCCCGGTGAGCACGAAGGAGGCCGCCGATCCTGAAGCGGGTGTAACTTTAAGATCTACGAATTTAACCTCAAGGCGGTATCTCTCAGAGGCTGTCTGATATCCCGTGGAAATAGAACCGGAACTTGCCGAAACAACGCTGTCTGAGGGAGCCATGAGTCCGGTTGTCGGATTGCAGCTGCCAGTAAATTTTCTCTTTTCGGTCTTCAATGAAACCGATGCAATGCCGTTTGGCGCACCATTTTTAGCAAATGTCCCGTAAATCTCTCCCTCATTGTCAACAGATGCACTGCCGGAATGTGGCGTCTTGCTCGCAAGCCAAAAGCTGAGCTTCGCCTTACACTCGCAATGAATTCCGTCCCCACCCTCAATTGGAAAGTTGTCGGCATGTTCGTAGTCAGCGCCAGCACCGGAAGGATGTGTTGTCGCAGTGCCGTTCACCGCCGGGCTGACTGACGAGATGTCAAAAACAGCGCTCCCACCTTGTGCACAGGCGGTGTCGGTGGTAGATGTCCATGTGATCAATGATGCAACGGTAGCGCCGCCTATTCTCTTCAAAGCCAAGCGACGTGGTATAGGCCTTCTCTCGCCGGCACCTTGATTAGAAGAATGGCAGAGCAGAATGGAGGGGCAGAAGGAGTTCACTTTTCATGATCAAATGTTATCTGTTTGGAAATCTGCCGCGACTGGCAAGAAGATTGTTCACCTTCTGGCGATATTTGAACGGGGTCAGTCCTTGAATTTTGCATTCATGGCCGGACCAGGGCATGCCAAACGCGAAAACCATTCTCCCTGCTGCAAAATTCAAGGACCGACCCCATCCAAGGCTTTTGAGCGGGATGGTTGTCGGGCATCGCGATTCACACGACTCCCATGAAGACCCAGTACTACACGGCGGCCAGCCTCGACGGCTTCATTGCCACGGAAGACGATTCGCTCGACTGGCTGTTTCCGCTCGGCGATATCAACGAGACGGGTTACCCGGCTTTCATCGCGGAGGTGGGCGCGCTGGCGATGGGGGCATCCACTTACGAATGGATGTTGCGCCACGCGGAGACGGTCGCGGCCGAGACGGGCTCGGCTTGGCCGTATGTGCAGCCGGCGTGGGTGTTTACCCACCGGAGCCTGCCGGGCATCCCGGGAGCGGATCTGCGTTTCGTGCGCGGGGATGTGCGCCCGGTGCATGCGGCGATGCGGGCGGCGGCGGGCGGGAAGAACCTGTGGGTGGTGGGCGGTGGTGATCTGGCGGGGCAGTTCCACGATGCGGGGCTGCTGGACGAGGTGATCGTGCAGGTGGGCTCGGTGACCTTGGGCAGGGGCAAGCCGCTCTTTCCGCGGCGGCTCACTCGTCCGCCGCTTCGTTTGATCTCGGCCAAGCAAATGGGCGAGGGCTTCGCCGAACTGCGCTACGAGGTGCCCAAGGGGAGCGCTGACGGGATGGTGCCGGCGGCTTCGGTGTGATATGCTTGATGGAGTGATGGACGAGCGATTGCGCGGGCAACCTTTACCGGCTCCGGTTTGCCCGCTCTGCGGTGGGGCGAATGAGTGTGCGGTGGCAGCGTCGGGGGATTTCAACACGCCGTGTTGGTGCCGAGACGTGGTCTTCACCGCGGAGGTCTTGGACGCCGTGCCCGGGGAGATGAAGGGACGGGTGTGTATCTGTCGAAGCTGCGCGGAGGCAGCCCGGCGTGACCTGGGCAGAAAGTCATGACCGCGGGATGGACAAGCGCGGGTGGAGAGGGCCGGCGTCAGTCGGCGGGTTCCAGGATCTCGAGTTGATAGAACTGGCTCGCTTGGCCGGGGGTCGCGGGCAGGGCGATGTCGCCGTCCATGGGCTCGATGGTTTCGATCAGGGTCCAGCCGGCGAGGTTGGGTGATTTCCTGACCTGGTAGCCGAGCAGTTCATCGGCATCCCAGTGGAGGCGTTGGGCGGGGCTGCCGGGGGATTCCAGGGTCGGCACGCCGCGGCCCTCCCGCGCGTCCCGGACTGCATGGAGGAAGCGGTCCCATTTCTTCAAGGGCAGGGCGTTGTCCGTGTTGAGGACATCGCCGCCATAGAGTTCCACGTAGGTCGAGCCGTAGTTCCTCCAGGCATGGCGGATCCCGGTGATCGGGGTGCCGCTGGCAATCTCCGGCGGCACCGGGTCCCCCGGCTTGAGGGTCCAGGGGCGCAGTGCCTGGAACATGATGTAGGTTTCCGAGGACGCGGCGTGGAGCAGGAAGCCGAGGGTGTCGGTCCGGGGGCCGGCATCGCTCAGGGTTTCCTGGAAGTAGCCGAGGGCAGGTTTGCCCGGGACGTTGAATTCCGTCTGCAGCCGTTCGAGGACCGCCTCGTCCATCGGGACTCCTGCTTCGTTGTCGTCCATCCGGAAGAGCGCGAGGAAGCCGTGTTTGTTAGAGAATGCGGTCCGGTTGATCGAGACGGCATCGACGACCGACTGAATGAACTTCGCGCGCGTGTAGTCGGGATGGCTGACCAGCGTGTCCGATAGTTCGCGCAGGCCTTGTAAGCCCACGATGGAGGCGTCCACGGATTCGAGGACAGGATGATCGGCGATCCGCCAGGCGGTGCCCGGGACCGGGTGGTCTGCCAGATGGGTGATCATCGCCTGATAAGCGGCGAGCGTGCGCGGGTCCCAAGGCAGGGGCTGGATGCCGCCCTGGGTGGGGTGGGGATTGGTCCATGTGGTGATGCCGGGCGGATCGAGGAGGTAGGCCGGTGCCTTGTGGATGAAGATTTCCAAGGTCATCTTCTTGCCCCGCGACCGCAGGTCCTCGAGCGCGGTGTCCATGCGGGAGAAGTCGTATTGCGGGGCCTGCGTGGCGGCGTTCCAGGTCTCGATGTCGCTCCATGGAATCCGCAGCGTGTAGCCGGAAACGTGGTCGAGATCGAATTTCGCGATCTCCCCCGGGACGTTATGGGTATCGCCGATGACGTAGATCCCCGCCGGGCCTGCCGGAGCGGCGGCGGCCGGCCCGGCTAACAGAATGGCAGCCGCATGGACGAGGCGGAACGTTCGCTTGCCGCGGGGAGGGAGGGGGCGGAGAGATGGCTCCAGCATGTTGCCTTGGGAAACTCCGGGCGGGGCGCTTGGTTGCGCGGCTTGGAAGGGCGCTTGTCCAGCGGAAGGCCGGGCGCTCCCTTTTCCCGGGCCACCATCCGCCGGACATCTCAGAGACGTCCCTGCCTTCGTGAGGCGGGAGATGGAGAGACATGTCCCGTCGCTTCCGCGTTCTCACGGATGCGCCTACGGTGAGGATATGTGGCGACCGGAGGGTTCGAGGGAGCCGTGATTGGTTGGAATCGCAATCGGCGCTGACCCCGCCCACCAGCCATTACCTGTCCTAACAATTCAGGGGACGCTTCGGCTTGCTTCGCTGCCTGAGGCTTGGCATGCTCCAGAATCGATGGCTATCATGCCCAGCAAACGATCGATACTCCTGGGTGCCGGCACGATCTTGCTTCTTGCACTTGGCGGCTTGGTGGCCAGGCAGGGGCTTGGGACTCGATCCGATGCCTCCGGGCGGGACCGCGGGGAGGCCGGTCAACGGTCAGCCCAAGCAGCGGCGAAATCCGATAGCGCTCGCAACAAGTCGGCCCGCTCCGAGCGGGAGCTCCAGCAACTGGCGGACAAGTGGTATCGGGAGATTCTGGAGAAGCATCCGGAGCTGGCCTTGAAGTTCAAGGACGTGCCCGATGACCGGAACGGTTTCCTGCAGCTCCTGAACTTCACGGACCGCTTCGGCGAGTATGGCGGAAAGGGCCTGCCGCTGCCTGAAGAGATCCGCGCCATGTTCGATGGCAAGCAGCCGTGGGATGCCGCGGCGATGGCGAAGTGGCTGGAGGAAAACCGGGCGCTCTTCGACGAGATCCTCGCGATCGGCCTGCTGCCGGATCAATCGGTGAAGGGCATCGATATGGACCGCCTCAAGTTTTTCGGCGCCCGCCTTCCCCACGATTGCACCCGGCTCCTGCTCGCCCATGCCCGCGTGGCCATGGAGAGCGGCGATGAAGCGGGCGCGCTGCAGAGCACCCGGGCGGCGCTTGGCATCTCCGGTCACATGGACCGCATCGAGATGCCCTCCCTGCTTTCGGAGACCGTCGCCCTGCTGGTCCGCCAGTCCGTGCGCAAAGCCATCTTCGATCACCTGATCGTCGCGGAGGGCTCGGACTTCGCGGCATGGCAAGATCTTCTCACCCGCGATCAGGACACGCCCGCCGATCTCGCGCGGGTCTTCCTCGGCGAGTGGCATCACAGCACCCGCAGCTTCCTGCTCCCGGGCCTTCTCGGTGATCCCCGTTCCCTGCCGATGCTGCTCGACAATTCCGGCAGGGAAGCGGACCCCCTGAGGAAGATCAATGACCCGGACGCGGTGCTGGCGGCTCAGATCGCTTACTACACGCAGATCACCGCGCGGATGAAGGAATCAGCCATCGGCAATATCCCGGGGCTCTCCGCAAACCCGCCCGATACCACGGGGCTCTCGGAGGATGGTGCCGCGATGCTGGACATGCTCTTCAAAGGCTCGACGGCATGGTCGAAAGGCTGGACCCGGACCCAAACCGATGCGGCCATCCTCAATGCCGCGCTTCAAGCCGCCAGCGGTGGCGAGATTCCCCTCGAGCCCTACACCGGGAAACCTTTCGTCATCGATCAGGAGGCGGGCACGATCCGTGTCCCGGATGATCCGTGGTTCGAAGGCATGGACTACAAGCCCGTGAAGATCCCGGTGCTCAAGCAACGCTGATCCGCATTGCACGAGCGAGCTGGAGGAGGTGGTGGTGGCCGGCGAGGTGGCTTACACGCGGTGCCGGGATGCCTTGTCCGCGACCCCGCGGGGGGGAGGAGATGCGATGCAGCTCGCCGGGTATCGGATCACGATTTATCGCAAGCAGCCCGATGGCCGTTGGCTCCTGGCCCGCGATGCCCATACCTTGGCGCCGGTGGAGAAGTGATGGCGAGGTGACACGCGAGGATGGCTGCCGGGATGAGAAGGAAGTCGGCCTTCCACTCCCAGGAGGGTCTGGTTACCATGGTTCGGCGACACGATGCCATGGTATGAAGATCACAGACTCTTGATTATGGACGGCGCGGGAGAGGAGATCCCGGCAGACGCGTTTGGCAACAATGTAGCATTCTTGTGTGAGGGATGCGGTCATCCGGTTCTCGCGACCGCACTTGAGAACCAAAGAGGATCCGACGAGGAGCATCCTGCTACTTGCAGAGGCTGCGGCACATCCTACTTCCTCGATGTGCGTTCCCATGCGGAGAAGCTGTACATCCATACCTTGCCAAGGGTGCTTTAGCCCGTCCCTTGACTCGGCGGAAACCGCGACGATCTAAGGGCACTTACCATGAGCACCCGCAAGGCGATCTTTCCGGCAAATCCTCACGCGCTCTACAAGGAGCATGGCTATTCTCCCGCGATCGCGTCCGGCGATCTGCTATTCGTCTCGGGGATGGTCGGTGCTCGTCAGGACGGCTCGCCGGAGCCGGACTTGGAGGCGCAGGTCCAGCTCGCGTTCGAAAATCTGGAGGGCGTGCTTGCGGCGGCGGGCGGAGGCTTCGACGACGTGGTGGACCTGACCTTTTTCATGATCGATCCCGAGGCAAGCGTGGGCTTCGTGCTGGAGGGGATGAAGAAGGCTTTCCCCCGCGAGCCGCTGCCGAACGTGACGGCGGTCGGCGTGAATTGGCTGGCGGGCTTCCAAGTGGAGATCAAGGTCATCGCCCGGATCCCGTCCAGCGGTCCGGGCGGCGCGGGCGTTCGGAGCGTGGGAAGCGGTGCGGTTTGAATGGCAGGCGGAGACGCGATGGACCCCGGCCCCCTTCAACCCCCGTTGCGGAATCCGCTCTGTCCGCTCTGCGGGGCGGCGAACCACTGTGCGGTGGCGGCATCCTGTGATTTCAACACGCCGTGCTGGTGCCGTGAGGTGGTTTTCACGGCGGAGTTGCTCGCCTCCGTGCGCGATGAGATGAAGGGACGGGCGTGTATCTGTCGATCCTGTGCCGAGGCGGCCTTGAAAAGGGGCAGTCCTTGAATCTTCCTGCGGCACATGGCTCGTGCGGGCCGCCCTTGCAGCTTGATCGGCGGGTGGATCTGCGGCTTGTTTGGAAAAGCCAGCTTGGACGATGCGAACCACCAGCGACAGGAGATCCGGATTCGGGGCGAAGATCAGGTGCGGGGCAAGGACGCGCACCTGCGCCGCGGTCTTAATCCTGCTCGCCGCCGGCATCTCGGAGGGCGCGCCAAGGATCGAGCTGGTACCACCCGGCAAGGGCGTGACGGTCACGGATAGTGGCGGGCGCGTGGCTTACGCGCAGGTGACCCACGAGGAAGAGCCCAATCCGAATCCGCGCTTCGACGAGTGGGGAGTCGTGCCCGCTGCCGTGGCTGGAAAGGTCCGCGAGCTGCTGATTCAAGAGGCCGGGAAATCACCGGACTTCCCCTCCGTGCTCCTCAAGGGCTATCCCCCGGATCCCGAGCGATCCAACGACATCCTCTTCATCGGGAAGCACGTCGATCCTGCGTTGGCGCATGCGATCCTCCGCCATGCGAAGGAGCTCGGCATCAGGAAGATCCTCTACTCACAGGTCCATGACACTTTCATCATCGGCCCGGACAAGCCCTTGCTCGTCTTTCCCGATATCGCCGGCTCGCTGAAGGAGTATTATCCGGACCTCGACAAGGAAGGGGATGCCGTCCCCAAGAGAGGCGGTGGCGGTGAAGCGGATGCTGTGGCCGAGTGAATCCGATCCCTCCATTGCAGGTGAACCGATGCGGAAGAATTTTCATCGCGGGGGCGAGCGGTGCCGTGGGGCGCAGGCTCTGCCGCCTGCTTGGTGGCGGATGGCTTTGAAGTGACC
This sequence comes from uncultured Haloferula sp., assembly GCA_946481625.1. Next base: position 7,006 of record CAMLOZ010000068.1, read on the forward strand.
GGCATGACCCGCTCGCCGGACAAGGTCCCCATGCTCCATGCGCTCGGGGTGCAGCCGGTGGTGGTGGATGTGTTCGATGAAGCTTCGTTGATCGAGGCGGTGCGCGAGGCACGGCCGGAGATCGTGATCCATCAGCTTACCGACCTGCCGCCCGCCTTGGCAACGGATGAGATGGCTGCGGCGCGGGTTCGCACGGCGCACATTCGCGAGACCGGCACACGGCACCTCATCGCCGCGGCGCTGGCGGCCGGAGCGGATCGCCTGATCGCACAGAGCGTCGCCTTCGCCTACGCGCCCGGCCCCTTGCCATACGAGGAGAGCGCGCCGCTGAATCTGGAAGATCCCGCCTTCAGCGTCACGGCGCGCGCGGTGGCGAGCCTTGAGCGGCAGGTGCTGGAGGCCCCGCTGGCGGGGCTCGTCCTGCGCTACGGGAAATTCTACGGGCCGGGCACGGGCTTCGACCAAGCGCCTGCGGGCGGTGCGCTGCATGTGGATGACGCCGCGCATGCGGCCCGCTGGGCGATCGAGCGGGGCGAACGGGGAATCTATAATATCGCCGAAGAAGACGGCACGATCTCCAGCCGGAAGGCGATGGCGGAACTTGGGTGGAGGCCGGGGTTTCGGCTGGGGAATGAGGGGTGAGCGTTCTTGCCTTCCCATCATTTTCCATGGAGTAGGCCGCGAATGAAACATGGCGAGCAGGGATATTTGATGACGGGAGCGGGCGTGGTTGTCTTGTTCCTGGTCGTCGTGTTCTCGTCCTTTCCGAATTGCTCTGCTTCATCCAGCCAGGCAACCTTGTCGTCGAGGCGGACGCGAATGCCGGGGACAGGAGTGTCCCCTCTCCTTATGGCTGGCGCTCGCGCGGGAGCGTTTGGGAGAATAAAGGCGGGGATATTCGCCCCCGCCGGAAGCACGCGAGTGCTTCCGCTACCAAAGGCGGGCGCGGTGATCGCTCCTGCTTCGGCCGTACACGGCGCGTGCGGACCACCGCTGCGGCCTACGCGGGGTCGCCGTGCCAGTGCCAGCCGGGGTGGCGGATGAAGGCGAGGGTGTCCTTCACGTCGAGGCCGGCTCGGGCTTGGGCGCTGAAGTGCTTGCGGCGGGCTTCCCAGCGCGCGAGGTCCTCCGGCGGCGGGGTGTAGCGGGCGCGGTACGGGTGCTTGTTGCCGACGAGCATGACGAGGTGACCTTCGAGGCCGAAGTCGTTCTGCAGGCCGGAGAGGCGGTAGCGGCAGAAGCCGGTGGGGCCGTTCTCCTCGTAGAAGTCCATGAGGCCGGTGAGATTGCCGAGCCGGGTCTCCGCGCGGCAGTGGTCCCAGAAGGGAGTCTGCGGCGCGGCGTTGAGCTTGTAGTGGAGGGCGAGGAAGTCGCGGATGTCCGTCCAGCCCTTGCCGGTGAGTTCGTTGAAGAGGTCGCGCAGCGAGGGCGTGGGCATGAGGCGGCTGCGGTTGAGGATCTCGACGAGGGTCTGGAGATTCCCGCAGACGATCATGAGCGCGGTGGCTTCGAGCGGCTCGACGAAGCCGCCGGCATTCCCGATCGCGACAACGTTCTCGACCCACTGGCGCCGGTAGCAGCCGCTGCGGAATTTCACGATGCGCGGCGACTTGGGAGCCTTCGGGTTCTTGCGCAGGAATTCCTCCGCCGCCTGTTCGTCGCTGATGAAATTCGACGAGTAAACGTAGCCGCGGTTCACGTGGTGCTCGTGCTCGATCTGCCAGGCCCAGCCGGCATCCATCTGCTCGGCGGTGGTGTAGGGCAGGATCGGCTCGTCCGGGGCGCGGTCCCAGCCGCCGACCACGGCGCGGTCGCAGAAGAGGCCATCGCCGAAGCTTTGGTACGGTTCTTCCATTACTTTCCCGAGGAGCTCGCTGCGGAAGCCGCTGCAGTCGATGAAGAAGTCCGCGGCGAGGCGCCGGCCGTCCTCCAGGTGGACGGCGGCGATCCCTCCCCCCGGAAGGCGGTCGGCACCGGTGACGCGACCGTCGATGATCTCCACGCCGCACTCGCGGGCGCAGAGTTCGAGGACGGCGACGAGTTTTTCGTTTTCGATGTGGAAGGCGTGCCAGCCCTGGATGTCCGGGCAGCCGTTGTCCTGCCTGGCGAAGGCCTTGCCGTGCCACATGAGGGCGGAGGGCAGGCTGGTGCAGGAGAAGTCGTCCTCGCAGTAGTAGCCGCTCGGCATGCGGAGCTCGGGCGCGGTGAAATCGAGCTGGTGATCGAAGGTATAGTCGAAGCGGCCTCGGGTGCCCCAGAGGAAGCGGATGCCGAGCTTCCAGGTGGGCTCGGCGCGGGCATGGAAGAGCTTCCGGTTCAGGCCCAGGTAGCTGAAGAGGTGCTCGGGGAAATTCGGCGTGGTGCCCTCCCCCACCCCGATGACCCCGATATCGGGGCTGCGGACGATGCGGACGCCGAGCAGGGGGAGCTTGCGCTTGAGCGAGAGCGCGGCGAGAAGGCCGGCGCTGCCCGCTCCAAGGACGAGAACGTCTTGGATGGGGTTTTCGGACATGAGGGAGGGTTTTTGACGGTAGCAGTTCACCGGAGAAACGACGGGGCGTCAATGCCATGAAAGCGGGAAGCGCAGCCCGGGCCGCGGAGGATGGGCGGGCGCTTCCGCACTCTCACGAACGCGGCTGCGGGAGACGACCGAGACCACAGCATCTCACTGGACATCAGCACGATCACGCCGGGCAAGAGGGGGTCTGTCGGACAGCCCGACGACATGGAGCCGGGAGATATCTTCGGGTCGTCCGGGTAGCCGCCAGGCCGGTGGGTGGGGTGTCCACGGCGAGGTAAAATGAAAAATCCTCAGATATTTTTGTTAGAGCCTCATGGGATGTGAATAACTTTATAACGAGGTGGCGGCTTCGACATGACAAAATGGTTTACTTCGCCAACGCGCCATTCAGCTTGCGGGCAAGGATAGGGGAGTGAATCCGGATATCACGGGATGATCTCGGACCATCGCCACCCTGTCCCATGCACCTGTATAAGAAGTAACTGCCCTAAAATCATGAAGTCATTGCACGCAAACTCGCGCCCGCTCATCGCCGCCGGCTCCGCGCTGGCTTTCGTTCTCACCACATCGCTGGAGGCCGCCACGCTGAGCGGGGATCAGAATATCGTCCCCTCCGGCGCGGAACCCGGGAACCTGAACATCGCCGGTTCCCTTGAAACGGCGGGGAACGCCAGCGTCTTCGGCACCTTCGATTTCGGCGTCGCCGCGGGCGACGCGTCCTGGGAGGGGGTGATCCTTCGCTACATCGCCGGCACGGAGAAGACGGCGAAGTTCGACCTTTCCGATTCGTCCGGCAGCGTCCTCTGGCGCGACAATCTCGGCGTGGCCGCGCGGGACAAGATGAAGCTGGATGCCAACAACCAGTTGTCGCTCTACAACACCGCCGGCACCGCTCCCATGATCG
>CAMLOZ010000069.1 GCA_946481625.1 uncultured Haloferula sp.
CTGGTACCATCACTACGGCCCGGCCACCGACTGGTGCGATGAGTGGCAGCTTCAGAACGCCGAGGTCGCGGGCCTCGCGACCTTCAACGAGAACAACATCCGCTACCGCAACTACATCAAGGAAGCGGCCCGGCTGTGGCTGGGCAAAGGCGTGGACGCCTTGCGGATCGATACCGTCAAACACATGCCGCTCTGGTTCTGGTAGGAGTTCTGCGCGGACATCGATGCCGCGAAGCCCGATGTGTTCCGCTTCGGCGAATGGATCAACAGCGATCCCGAGGACGGGAAGTCGGCCGACTTCTCGAACCGCTCCGGCATGTCGATCCTAGACTTCGGGTTTTGCAGTGCTGCCCGCGAATGCTTCGCTGGCAAGGACGGCAAGGGCTTCAATGCTTTCACCCGGATCTTCGATCTGGACCGCAACTACTCCTGCGCCAGCGAACTGGTGACCTTCTTCGAGAACCACGATATGCCGCGGCTTCAATCGCTCGGCGTTTCGGACCGCCAACTCGAACTGGCACTCGTGCTTCTTCTCGCATCGCGGGGCATTCCCTGCCTCTACTACGGGTGCGAGCAGTACCTCCATGACGACACGGATGGCGGCGACGATCCCTACAACCGGCCGATGATGCAGCGCTGGGGCGAGACCGAAGCGACGCGGCTGATCGGGATCCTTGCCGCAGAACGGCGTTCGAACCCGGCCATCCGCTTCGGCGGCCAATGGACAAAATGGATCGACGAGAACACCTATGTTTTCCTCCGCCGCTATCGCGATGCCCGTTGCCTCGTGATGCTGAACAAGGGACCCGCAAGGAAACTGGAGCTATCCAACCTCGACTGCCCCGATGGCGGGCATGCCTGCCTTCTCACGGAAATGCAGCTTGAGATACGGCAAGGGGCCGCCACCGTCGAACTGGGCGAGCAGTCGGCCCATGTGTTTTCCGTGCGGGGAAGCGAAATCGAGGGAAAAGCGCTGGCAATGATTCTGGTAAACGGCGCGCCCACCAAACCCGGCGACCGCCTCGCCGTCATCGGCGACTGCCCGGAACTCGGCAACTGGGACCTCGAACGAGCGATTGAATTGGAATGCGTGAACCCGAACACTTGGTTTGGCGAAATCCCGTTCGATCCCAGCGCCGGCCAAACTGTGGGCTACAAGTACGTCATTCTTCCCGCCGACCAAAACGCTGCTCCCCACCGCGAAAACCGCTGGATCAGACGCCGTCTCGTACCCCCGGAAAAGTGCGTCAAGTGGCGCGACCAGTGGGAACTCTGAAGCCCGCTCCGCCGACATGGCATCCTCCGTGCGAAAAGTCCTTTGTATGAAAACCGGAAAGCAAGATGCCAAGGAGGACAAGCTGGCGACTTCCACGCGCGCGGAGAATGCAACGGTGGCTTCGGAGGACCAAGGTGCCGAGGTGGCCCAAGCGGCGGACCGGCCCACCGTGGCGGACGATTATGAAGCGTCGGCCCGGCTCGGCGCGAAAGATCGCAAGGTTCCCGACGACTTCTCGGACGAGCAATCCGCTTTCGATCGTCCCGACACGGCGACCATGGCGGCGGAGGAGGGAGGTGCCGAACCCGCGCCATGAAAACCACCCCCTACTGGCTGGATGGCGTGAATTGGAGCTTCCCTCCCCTGAGGGAGGACACCCACGCCGAAGTGCTGGTCATTGGTGGCGGCATTACCGGTATCACCACCGCATGGCTGCTCGCACGCGAGGGCGTGAGGGTCGTGCTGGTGGATCGCGAGGATCCCGCGCGCCGGGACACCGGCCATACGACCGCGCACCTGACTTACATGACCGACACGCGGCTGTCGGATCTGGTGGCTGCGTTCGGGGGTCGCGAGGCCTTGCTGGCCTGGCAAGCCGGTGCTGCGGCGATGGATCTCATCTGCCAGGCCACCACGGAACTGAAGCTCGACTGTGAGTTGAAGACGGTGCCCGGGTACCTCGTGGCGGCGAAGGGCGACGACATCACGGGAGAACGCGCGACGCTGGCCCAGGAAGCGGAGTGGGCGCGGCAAGCCGGGTTCGACGTCCGCTTGATCGACGAAGCACCGGTCACCGGCAGGCCGGGCATTCGCTTTGCGGACCAGATGGAATTCCACCCGGTCCGCTACCTACAGGGCCTCGCGAAGGAAGCGGAGAGCAAGGGGGCACGGATCTTCGCCAACACCGAGGTCACCGCCTTCGAGGATGAGCCGCGGCGCGTGAAGGCAGGTCGGCACCGGATCCACTACGACCACGTGGTAATCGCCACCCACGTGCCGCTCCAGGGCAATGCGGGCACCTTCGGGGCGGCGCTGTTCCAGACGAAGCTAGCGCTTTATTCAAGTTATGCCGTCGCCGCCCGGATCCCGGCTGCGAGTGTGAAGGAGATGATCTGGTCCGACACCGCGGACCCCTTCCTCTACCTGCGGATGTTCCGGACCGGCGACTCGGGAATCGCCATCCTCGGGGGAGAAGATCACAAAACCGGACAGGTCGAGCCGACGGAGGAATGTTACCGGAAGCTGGAGCAAGCCCTCGCGAAGATGGTGCCCGAGGCGGTCGTGACCCATCGCTGGTCAGGCCAGGTGGTGGAAACCGTGGACGGTTTGCCGTATATCGGGGAGTCGGGGGACGGCCAGTATGTCGCAACCGGATTCTCCGGCAACGGCATGACCTTCGGCACGGTCGCCGCGATCATGGCAAGGGACTGGGTGAAGGACGTGAGGAATCCGTGGAGCAAGCTCTTCGATCCCGGCCGCAAGACCGGCTCCGCAGTGTTGGAATATGTGAAGGAGAACGCCGATTACCCGGCGCGAATGGTCACCGACCGGCTCAAGGTCAAGAAAGGCGATCCCGCGGATCTCGCTCCCGGCGAAGGCAAGGTGATGATCCGTGATGGCAAACGCGTGGCCGCTTGTCGCGATGCCTCGGGTGAAATCCATCTTTGCAGCGCGGTGTGCCCTCACTTGGGCTGTATCGTCGCGTGGAATGCCGCCGAGGGGACCTGGGATTGCCCCTGCCACGGCTCGCGCTTCACCGCCGAGGGCAGGGTGATCGCCGGCCCGGCGGAAAGCGACCTGAAGGCCATCGAGACTGCCGCCACATCATGAGTGGAGCAAGCCATTGCCGGATGCACCGGGGGCGGTGCATGTCGCATCCTTTCATGCACGGTAGAGCTTGGCGAGGTCCGCTTGTTCCAATGCTTTCCGGCATCGGCTCCGCGGCATGTCTCCTGCGACAAACCCGGTCCGGTTCTCGAAACCGTGCCACCAACCCAATTGCAATCATGTCGAAACTTACTTCACTCGAAACCCTGCTCGTGCAGGAGATCAAAGACCTCTACAGTGCGGAAACCCAACTGGTAAAAGCGCTGCCCAAGATGGCGAAGGCCGCGACCGACGAAACGCTCAAGCAGGGATTCCTGGATCACCTGGAGGAAACCAAGGTGCATGTGGAGAGGCTTGAGGAGATCGCGAAAGTCCTCGATGCCACGCCGCGCGGCAAGACCTGCAAGGCGATGAAAGGCCTCGTCGAGGAAGGCTCCGAAGCCATCGAGGAGGAAGGCGATCCGAGCCTGCGCGACCTGGCGCTCATCATCGCCGCCCAGAAGGTCGAACACTACGAGATCGCCGGTTACGGCTCCGCGCGTACGCTGGCCGAATGCCTCGGCCTGGATGATGTCGCGGACCTCCTGCAAAGCACCCTCGATGAAGAGGGGGCGACGGACAAGAAACTGACTGAACTCTCGAGCCAGATCATCCCCACCGCTCAGGAGGCCGGGGCTGGAACCTGATTTCCCGCGATGGCGCTCCCGCGGGTTTCCCCGGCGGGTAGTCCGCGGCGAGCGGCCATCATGGGTCCATGCTTATGAAGAGCGACCATGTCATCGCCAAGAAGCGCGAATACGAAGAGCGCTTCGGTCCCTACAATGACGAGGACTACCACGATCCCTCGCAGTGTCCGGAAGACCGGCGCTCCCTCGTGGCGGAGATCAAGGTGAGTTCGGCGGCGCTGCCGCTGGCAGCTCACTTGGCGGATTACGGGGCGGGAAGGTATCCTCTTCCTTTCGCGGCGGACCTGGAGCCCTCGTTCCACAAGATCATCCGCTGGGATCCGCACCTGCCGCGACACGGGGCTCCGTCCACGACTTGAGATCGGTCAGATCCGTCCGGTGGAACGGATGAGATCGGCGGCCAGAGCCACGCGGGGGCCGTAGACCGGGTGGCGCGAAAGTTCGTGCAATGGCATCTCGAGGCGGTCGCTCCAGGTGCCGCGGCCGTAACTGCCCGGGAGGTTGAACCGCAGAGGAATACCGAGGAGGTCGCTGCACATCAGCACGGCCAGACGCGAGCGGGTGCGAAAGAGCGCGGCTTGCAGCGAGGCGAGGAATTCGTCGTCGAGGGTGTCCGGAAGTGGGGCATCGAAGTCGGCGAAGCGGCGGAGGGCCTCGAGGTTGGTGGCGCCCGGTCCGCCGGGTAACTCGCGGGCCTCGGTGAGAAGATGGATATACATGGATGCCAATGGTGCATTATCGTGGTTGGCATAGGTGACGAGGCTCAGCTCGCGGAATTCATCGGGCGGGATCACGGCTCCGGTGCCGTTGCGGAGGAGCTGGGGAAAGGAGAGGTTGGCGAGTTGCAGGTCCTCCAGGGTGTTGCGCATGTAGTCCGGCATCTCGCCCATGATTTCGGCGACGAGGTCCATCTCCCCGGCGGCGTCGATGATCTGGCCGATGATCTCCCTGCCCTGCAATTCGTTCATGGCGGCGGTCAACGGGTCCTCATCGGGGCCGGGCACGAAGCGGGGCAGGAGGCCTCCCGTTTTCACGGCGGCCTCCTCTTCGGTAAGGGCGGAAAACTCCACGTGCTTCGCGCCCCCTTGCCACGGGAACATATAGGCGCGGAAGTAGCCGCGCAGGTGATCGAGCCGGCAGCCGTGGAAGAACTCCTTCTCCCAGGCCACGCGACCGCGCAGCCAGGCAAAGGAAGTCGCGCGATGGTTCTCCCAACGGTAGGGTGGCAATCCCCAGTTCTGGCCCCAGCGTTCCGCGTCCTTGGTCGTGTCGAAGTGGGCGAGCGGGCGCGTACCCATGCTCCAATCGAGGTCGAAGAGCGAAGGGTTCGCCCATACGTCCGAGCTGTTGATGCCGACGCCGAAGGACATCTCGCCCATCAGGCGGATGCCGTGTTCCTCGGCAGAGACACGGACCGACTTCCACTGGCGGTAGGACACCCACTGGATGAACGCGAAGCCCGCGCGGAGATCCTCGAGGTCATCCCGGGCCGGATGCTGGAGCAGCCAGTTCGAGGCAGACTCGAAGGTACGGTGCTCAGGGCGCCAATCGGACCACTGGGTGTTGCCTTCGTACTCGCGCACGAGCAGCCGGAAGAGCGTGTAGGCATCAAGCCAACCGGCCTGCGCCTCGCGGAACTCGCGGAACTCCCCTTGAAGCCCTTCCGCCTGCAGGTCGGTGAAGTGGTAGTAGGCGGTGAGGAGGATCTGGGTCTTCAAGGGATAGACCGCTTCCTGGCGGACATTGCCGTCGCGGAGCTGGACGAGCCAGGACTCCGGCGCGGCCTGTTCGATCATGGCATGGGTCAGGCCGGGGACATCGGCGGGCGTGATCGAAACAAGGGCCGGCGAGTGGGCGCGCGAGCTGATGGGGTTGTAAGGACTGTGGTCGCCGAAGGTCTCGTGGATCGGCAGGATCTGCAGCACACTGAAGCCGTTTTCGGCGCAGAATTCGATCGCGTCTTTCACCGCGGCGGTATCGCCGATGCCGAGGTCACGGGCATGCCTGAGCGCGTAGGCTGGGATCAATAGCCCGGCCCTCCTCCGGTCCAGCATCGAAGTGTTCATGGTTCCTTATGTTGCTTGGCGGTGATCTCGTGGCCCATGGCCTTGGCGTGCTTCTGGGTGAACTCGGCACCGAAGAGGAGGATCGCGGAAGAGTAGTAGAGCCACATGAGCACCACGATGAAAGCTCCGGCGGAGCCGTAGCTGGAGACGGTCGCTTCGCGGCCAAGGTACCACGCGAGAAGGGACTTGCCGGCGAGAAACAGACCCGTGGTGAAGGCCGCGCCCGCCCACACTTCCCGCCAGCGGACCCTCGCGCCCGGGAGAACCTTGAAGATCGCCGCGAAGAGCAGGCCGATGAGCACGAAGGAAACCACGCCGCCGATCGCGGCCCAGACCGCCGCGGGTATCGAGGCGATCTCACCCATCCGCTTGCTCAACGCCTGGAGCGCGGTCGAGAAGAGCATCGATACGAGCAGGAGGAAGCCCGTGCCGAGCACCATCGTGAACGACAGGAAGCGTTCCTTCAGCATGCCCATGAATCCCGAGGAGGCGTGCTTCTCGACATTCCAGATCGCATCCAGCGCCGACTTGAGTTGGCCGAAGAGCCCGGCGGCCCCCACGAGCAGGACCGCGACTCCCACCAGCGACATGAGCACGCTGGTGCCGGGCTTGCGGGCATGGGCGACCATGTCCTCCACGATGGCGGCACCCGAGGAACCGAGGCTCCGGCGCAGTTCGTCGTAGAGTGCGCCCCGCACCGCTTCGTCCCCGAATACGCCGCCCGCGATGGAGAGCACGATGAGGATCAGCGGGGCGATCGAGAACGCGGCGTAGTACGCGAGCGCGGCGCTGAGCCGCAGCCCCTCGTCCTGCATGAAGCCGGTGACGGAGGCCCGCAGCAAGGGCACGAATCCCTTATCCGTTGATGATTTCACCGCCATTCGGATGAAGCACTTGTCCGGTCATGTAGCCCGCCGCCGCACTGGCAAGGAACACGAAGCATTCCGCACATTCCCACGGTTCGCCGGCGCGGCCCAGGGGACTGTCGGATCCGAAGGTGGCCACTTCTTCCGCGGGAAAGGTCGCGGGGATGAGCGGGGTCCAGATCGGTCCGGGCGCGACGGCATTCACGCGGATCTTGTCATCCGCGAGCTGGCCGGAAAGCGAGCGGGTGAAGCTGACGATCGCGCCTTTCGTCGCCGAGTAGTCGAGAAGCTTCGGACTGCCGCGGTAGGCGGTCACCGAGGTGGTATTGATGATGGCAGGGTAGGGGGACTCCTTGAGATGCGGCAGCGCCGCGGCGGTGAGGTAGAACATCGCGAACAGGTTCGTGCGAAAGGTTTTCTCCAACTGGGCTTCCGTGATGTCGGCGACGGATTCCCGCGGATGCTGTTCGGCGGCATTGTTGACGAGGATGTCCAGCTTCCCGAACGACTGGATCGCCGCAGCCACCGCTTCCTCGCAGGCGGACTTCGAGCCGATGTCCGCGCGGTGGAGCAGGCAGCGCTGGCCCTTCCCGTGCACCAGCGCCGCGGTGTCGCGCGCGTCGCGATCTTCCTCCAGGTACACGATTACCACGTCCGCTCCTTCCCGGGCGAAGGCGACGGAAACTGCCCTGCCGATGCCGGAGTCGCCGCCGGTGATCAGCGCGACGCGCCCGGCCAGCCTGCCGCTGCCCTTGAGATCGGGGTTCTCGTAGCGCGGGGCGGGTTCCATCTCCGTTTCACGCCCTGGCTGCCGCGATTGCTCTTGCTCGGGCCGCTGCGGATGTTCCTTCGATTCCTCTTTCGATTTGTTGCCCATGACGGTGCTTGAATCGCAGGAAGCGGACCAGCGTGAAGCTTCGGGAAGGGCGGCATTTCCGGCGGAGCAGCCATGCACATTGCGTCGGTAGGTGAAGCAGCTTGCACGGAAAGGGTCAGCGCACGTAGCGCGAGAGGCAGACCCGGGCCTTCAGGCGGGTGGCCATTTGTTCGAGCGCCGCCTTCCTCAACTCGGCGGACTCCGAGGCAACGCAGTCGGAGGGGACGACGATGGCGTAGTCGCGCATGTAGGCGTCGTTGGCGGTATAGAGCACGCAGATGTCCGCGGCGAAACCGGTGAGAACGAGGGTGTGCACGCCGAGGTACTGGAGCAGGACGTCGAGCGACGTCGAGTAGAAGCCGGAGTGCTTCGGCTTGAGCACGAAGTAATCGCCCTTTCCCGGAAGAAGGCGCCCGGCGACTTCGCAGGCCGGGCAATCGGGACGAGTGCAGCGGCGGACTTGCTCGCTGAAGTCCGACTGCCACTCGCCGAAGTTGTCGTTCACATAGATTACGGGGACCCCTTTGTCGGTCAGGCGCCTGCGAAGGCTGGCAATCTTCGAGGCGGCGGGGAGGGCTTGCCGGACGAGGGAGTCGCCGCCGGGGAAATCCATGGGATTGATCACATCGATCAGGAGCAGCGCAGCGTGGGTCAGCGGCTTGGATTTCATGGCGTGGCTCGTGGAAACTCCTCGCAGGAGAAGTGCCTTCCGGCGGTGGTTTCATCCCGCGCCCGGGTGATGCAAACTGCATCCGGCTTCGAGGCGGCATCGGAGTTTCCGGATGGCACAGGGTGTGCGATGGGCATGGTTGAAGCCTATGGGTAAATCCTTTTACGATCTCTCGGGGCGCACCGCCCTTGTCACCGGCGGCGGCTCCGGCATCGGTCGCGCAGCGGCCCTGACCCTGGCGAGGGCGGGTGCCCGCGTCGCCATCCTCGGGCGTTCGCTGGGGGAACTCGATGAAACCTTGAAGATGTTGGGCGGGGAGGGTGCCGGACATGTCGCCGTGATGGCCGACGTGGGCGACGAGTACGGGATGATGGTTGCCATGGCCGGCGTGGCCGCGCGCTTCAACCAGCTCGACGTGGTGGTGGCCAATGCCGGCATCAACGGCGTGTGGGCTCCCCTCGACGACCTGAAGACCGACGAGTGGGATGAAACGATCAACGTCAACCTCCGCGGCACATTCCTCACGGTCAAACTCGCGCTGCCCCTGCTCCGCAAGCGCGGGGGATCGGTGATCGTGGTGTCGTCCATCAACGGCACGCGCGTGTTCAGCAACTCCGGCGCGACCGCGTATTCGTGCTCGAAGGCGGGGCAGGTGGCTTTTGCCAAGATGACCGCGCTCGAGCTGGCGAAGGACCGGATCCGCGTGAACGTGATCTGCCCCGGGGCGATTGAAACGAACATCGAGGAATCGACCGAACGCCGCTCGCTGGAGGGCATCCATCTGCCGGTGGAGTTTCCGGAGGGCGACGTGCCCTTGACCGGAGGGAAACCGGGAACCGCGGAACAGGTGGCGGAGTTGATCGGGTTCCTCGCCTGCGACGCCTCTGCGCACATCACCGGCACGGAGATATTCATCGAAGGAGGGCAGTCCTTGTTGCAGGGATAGGGCGTGGTGGCGTCGTGGCGTGCCTTCGGGTTCTTTCCCGAGGATCCCCCCCGCCGGAAGAGCCGAGTTCTTCCGCGACGAATGAAATCCGTAAGCGCGGTGGCGACACCGGAGATGGCTTCCGCGTTCTCACGAACGCGCCTACGGCAGGTGAGGTGTTGTCAGCATGGAACGAAAAAGGGCCGCGGGCAGCCGCGGCCCCAACCATCACCATCAATCGGGGGATCGTTTATTCCTTCTCAACCACGAACTTTACCGAAGGCACGTGGACGGTGTCGACGACGCGGTATTCCTTGTCGACGGCCACCACGTTGCTACCGGCCACATAGTAGCTCACCCCGGCGCGCGGTGCGGGAAGCACCTTCACGAGTTCCGGAGGAGCCGCGATGAGATGCGGACGTTCCTTCTCCGTGATGACCACCCCGCTGCGGATGCCGCTCGCCCGCCAGGAGGTGGGGATTTCCTCGACCTTGATCTTCGTCACCAGCGCCGGCGGGAGGCCGTAGCGCTCGGTTTTGTAAGGGTCGAAGTACTTGATCACGCGCTTCTGGACCTCGGGGTCGAAGGTGCGGGTGGTCTCGGTGGTTGTCTCGGTGGTCGAGCCATCGGCGTGCTCGGTCGTTTCCGTTGTTTCGGTGGTCTCGGTCACTTCGGCGGCCAAGGGCCACGCCAACGCCAGGACGGCGAGCCCGCTCATTTTCAGGATCGATTTCATTGTCTTGTGTTTTTCGGTTGGTGGGGATGCGGACCGCGGAGATGCGGAGCCGCCGCCACGGATTTCCCTGCGCATCCGACGTGCCAGTTTTCACGGCACGAAGGTGACTTCTGTTAGATTGAAGGATGCGATGGAGCGTTTGTTTCGGAGGTGGCTTCACCGAGCGTCCGAGGGCGTGGCGAGCCGGGTGATCGCTTCAAGCAGGAGTGCGGTTCCGCGCAGGAGAGCCGGCTCGCCGGATGTCGCCAGGCCGGAGGCCTTGCGTGCCGAGGCCATGCGGTCCTGGAGATGCTCCTCCGGCCCGTTGAGGTGATCGAGGGCGTCCGCGATCTTGATCATCCGTGCCTGCCATGGTGCGGAAGCGAGGAGCTGCCAGTAGTCTTTTTCCGGGCCTTTCGCGCCCTTGGAGAGCCACTCCACCCAATCGGCCACGCGGGACCCCATCGCGCACTCGAGTTTCGAATGCGCCAGTTCGGTCTTCTCCAACACGTC
>CAMLOZ010000070.1 GCA_946481625.1 uncultured Haloferula sp.
GATACGGCATTGCTCCGTGAAGCGCGGGCTCTTGCGGATCGGGTGATCGGGGAGGATCCGATGCTGGCTGGCCTACATACATCTCTACGGGGAATGATTCACGAGGCGCCATCGCCCGCCGCACAACGCGGCTAACATGAGAATGCCGGTGCCCGATTTCCAGTCCATCCAAGACTGTTTCCTCCACGACGACGGAAGCCTGCCCGGAATCGAACTGAGATTCGGCCACGTGCGGGAAATTCCCGGGGTTTACGAATTCCTATTGGCCCGCTCAAGGATCACCACGCCCGAAGCAAGCTTCTGGGACGAGGTCGCGGAGCGCGAGGTGCGGTTAGATTCAGTTCCCAATGCCGCATCTTTCGTGGTCAACGGCACTACCGACTGCTTCCGTCTTTGCGTGAAAACGCAGGTCGCGGGAGTCGACCTTCCCGAACTTGGTCTATTTGTCTTCCGAGAAAACCTCGAGTTGGACTGGCGCATGGGTCCGGAATGGACCGAGGACAAGGTTCTGGCATTCTTCGAATTGCTCCATCTCCTCAAAGAGCTGGCACCATCACTAGAGCTTGCCAATCCCGACTTGGAAGGAGTGGTGAACCCGGCCGCGTTCTTCCGTTTCTGGGATGCCTATGAGCTGGAAAGGCGAACACGCTAAGATCCGGATCACGTCGCCTGCGCTGACAGGCTCCGCCACAAATGCAGCACCGCGTAGCTCCGCCACGGCCGCCATGGCTGCGACATTTCTTCCGCCTGCTTCGCGCCCACCCCGCCGAGCGCGTTGCGCACCGCGATGTCCTCCTTCGGAAAGGCATCCGGCCAACGCAGCGCCCTCATGGCGATGTAGTGCGCGGTCCATTGACCGATCCCGGGCAGGGCGATCAGTTGACCGATGACCGCTTCCGGGTTCGCGCCGGGTTCGAGCGAAAGCGCTCCCGAATGAAAAGCACGCGCCATGGCGATGATGCTCGCGGACCTTGCGCTCACGATACCGAGCTTGGCCACATCATCCGGCGTCGCCGCTGCGACCTTCGATGCGAGCGGCGACAAGCGCGATAGCCCGGGAAACGGCGTCTCGATCTTCTCACCGAAGGCCTCGGCAAAACGGCAGGCAATGGTGGTGGCGGCCTTCACGGTGATCTGTTGGCCGATGATCGCCCGCATTGCCATTTCGAAGCCATCGAAGGCTCCCGGCACCCGCAAGCCGGGATGCTTTGCCACGCTTTTCTTCAGGAGCGGGTCCTTCCTCAAATGCTCCGCGATCAAATCCGGGCGTGCGGCGAGATCGAAGAGATTGCGCAGCCTACCGAGCAGCGCGGGCAGCACCGACGTGAGCGAGTAGGTGAACTCCACCCGCAGCGCATGCTTCTCCGCCGCATGGCTTACCTTGATCCAACCCTTGTGTTTCCCGAGGCGAACGGTCCGCATGTAGCTCCCGTCCTCGACGAATTCCACATCGCGGATCGCCCGCAGCCTGAGGAAGTCCAAGGTGCCTTCCCAATCGTAGGGCGGCCGATAGCTCAACTGCAGCGTCGCGGTATCCGCCGCATCGATCTCTGCTCCGTGTTGCACCGCCTCCTTCCGCAGACGGGTCGGCGGCATGCGGTAGCGGGAGCTGAAGGCATCGTTGAAACGGCGCAAACTCGAGAAGCCGCTGGCAAAAGCGATCTCGGTAACCGGCAGCCTGGTTTCCGTCAGCAGTTGCTTCGCCAGCAGCAAGCGGCGCGTCTGCATCAGCTCGATCGGCGACACGCCCAGCTCCTTCTGGACGATGCGCCGCAACTGGCGCGAACTGATCCCGAATTGCGCGGCGATCTCCTCAAGGTTGGCTCCATCGTCGGCCAAACCTTCGTTCATCCGGTGAACGATCAGGTGGGCGATCCGATGCGCGTTGTCCACCGGCGCATTCCCCGGTGCCAGTTCCGGGCGACAGCGGAGGCAGGGACGGAACGACGCCTTCTCGGCAGCCGCCGCGCTTTCGAAGAAACGGCAGTTCTGCAGCTTCGGTGCTTTCACCGTGCAGATCGGCCGGCAGTAGATGCCCGTGGACGTGACGCCGACGAAGAACACGCCGTCGAAGCGCGGATCCCGCGAGGTCATCGCGGTGTAGGCGGCGGTCGGCTCGATCTCGGTCATCGGTGCAGCGTAGCCGAAGGAGCCGCTCGCGCTGGCCATTTCCGGACACGGGAATATTTTTGTTCTCATGTCCGGAAACGGCCAGCAGCATTTCCGGGACGGGTCATAGTGAGGGCATGAGTTCTTTCTACAAAACCATGGATTCACCGGTCGGCCTTCTGACCCTGGTGGCGAATGACAAGGGTCTGGCGGCCATCCTCTGGGAGAATGACGACCCGGACCGCGTGCGGCCGGGGCCGATGGAGGAGGACGGAAACCATCCCGTTCTAGTTGAAGCGGAACGGCAATTGACGGCTTACTTCACAGGGAAGCTCGAGCGCTTTTCGCTGCCCCTCGCCTTCACCGGCACGGAGTTCCAGAAGAAGGTGTGGGCGGCATTGACCACCATCCCCTTCGGCGAGACCCGGAGTTATGCGGAGATCGCCCGCCAGATCGGTCACCCGACGGCGGTCCGCGCCGTGGGCGCGGCCAATGGCAAGAATCCGATCTCCATCGTCGCTCCCTGCCATCGGGTGATCGGCTCCAATGGCAAGTTGACGGGCTTTGCCGGCGGCTTGGAAGCGAAGGCGCTTTTGTTGCGGATGGAGTCCAGGGAGGAAATCCCGGCGCTGCAATTGTGACGCTGCCATCCCCCTCACGAGCGAATTTCCGCGAAATACCTCGCTACGGAATCCGACAGGCGCTATGGCGATCCCCTTGGCTCCCCCGGCCGGGTTTCCCAACTGTATTCCCGTGAAAATCACGCTCAACGACTCCATCCCCGAGGACAAGCGGCCCCTGGTCGAGGAACTGGTGAGGACTTCCATCAAGTCCCCGCAGTTCGTATGGCTGCCAAGCCGCTTCCCGCGCTACGTGATGTTCATCGAGCCGGGGCCGAACGACAGCGCGGAACCGGAGAACGGCTCGATCTTCGAATCGCCGCAATCGGGAAAGCGATCCCTGTCCTCCGTTACCAACTTCCTCGAAGATCGCATCAAGCTCTGCCTGACCGTCAAGGCATAGAGGTTTGGTTTTTCGATATACTTTGACTCCGCCGGACGCACGCGTACGGTCGGTTGTTTCGTAGGGGGCTTTGGGCCGCTTGTCGGGATCTTCGGATTCCGCCGCCATGAAGAGCGCGAGATCGTTTTGACTCCGCCGTCATGAAAGCTCCCTCGCCCACCCGTCATATCGCCTTCATTGGCAACTATTCGCCGCGACGATGCGGCATTGCCACCTTCACCAGCGATATCTGCGAAGCCATCGCGGCGGAGTTCCCCGCCGCGAGCTGTTTTGCCGGGGCAATGAACGACCGGCCGCAGGGCTACGACTATCCCCCGCGGGTCCGCTTCGAGATTGATCAGGACGATCCGGAATCCTACGCCCGGGCGGCCGAGTTCCTGCACATCAACAATGTCGAGGTCGTTTCGGTACAACATGAGTTCGGGATCTATGGCGGGCCCGCCGGCTCTCATCTGCTGGGTTTCCTGAGCCAGCTGAAGAAGCCCGTCGTGACCACGCTTCACACGGTCCTCAAGGCACCCGACACGGCACAGCGCGAGGTGATGGAGCAGTTGGACCAGCTTTCGAACCGGTTCATCGTAATGGCCGAACGCGGCCGCAGCCTGCTCGCCGAGGTCTATGGCGTGGCTCCCGGCAAGATCGACCTGATCCCGCACGGGGTGATCGATATGCCCTTCATCGATTCGAACTTCTACAAGGATGTCTTCGATGCGGAGGGCAAAACGGTCCTCCTCACCTTCGGCCTGCTCTCGCCTAACAAAGGCATCGAGACCGCGATCAAGGCGTTACCGGCGATCCTGGCAAACCATCCCGAGGTCGTCTATCTGGTGGTCGGAGCCACTCATCCGCACCTGATCGCCACCCAGGGCGAATCGTATCGGGAAGGATTGAAGACCCTCGCCCGCGAATTGGGAGTCCAGGATCAGGTCGTCTTTCACGACCGGTTTGTCTCGATGGACGAACTCAAGGAATTCATCGGCGGGGCGGACATCTACATCACGCCCTACCGGAACGAGGAGCAGATCACTTCCGGCACGCTGGCCTACACTTTCGGGGCGGGGAAGGCGATCATCTCGACACCCTATTGGCACGCCCGGGAGCTTTTGGCCGGGGATCGCGGGGTAATCATTCCCTTTGCCGACCCCGGGGCGATCACAGCCGCGGTAAACGATCTTCTGGCACATCCCACGCGGATGACCGCAATGCGGAAAAAGGCATGGAAGGAAGGCCGCAAGATGACCTGGCCGCAGGTCGCCAGACGCTACATGGAAAGCTTCGACCGCGCCCGCGCCGGACTGAGCGAGCCAACCACCGCCCTGATGGAAAAGCGCGGCTCCAGCAACGGCTACTATCCGATCCCGCAGCCGAAGCTCGATCATCTGTTCCGGATGACGGATCACACCGGGATCTTCCAGCACGCCATCTACAACGTGCCCAACTACCACGAGGCCTATTGCACGGATGACAACGCGCGCGCCTTCATCTTCACCATCGTCCATCAGGAGGAACACGGGCGGGATCCGAAGATCGAAGATCTTGCGAGCTCATATCTCGCCTTCCTCTGGTACGCTTTCGACGCCAATACCAGGCGCTTCCGGAACTTCATGAGCCACGAGCGGCATTGGCTGGAAAGCAAGGGATCCGAAGACAGCCATGCACGAGCCCTCTGGGCCGCGGGAACCGCCTTGGGCCGCTCCCCGAACGAGGGCTATCGCAATCTTTGCGCGCTGCTGTTCCAGAGAGGACTCGGCGCGGTGAAGCACTTCAGTTCGCCGCGTGCATGGGCCTTCACGCTCGTCGCCATCCACGAATACCTGCGAGCCTTCACGGGCGACCGCGAGGTCGCGAAAATGCAGGAGATCCTCGTGGCCCGGCTCATCGATCTCTTCCACGCCAACTCGGGACCGGACTGGCTGTGGTTCGAGCGCATCGTCACTTACGACAACGCGAAACTCCCGCACGCGTTGATCGTTTCGGGCAGCCATCCGGCAATCGAAATCGGTCTCATCTCGTTGCGCTGGCTGATTCAGGAACAAACCGGGGACGGCGGTCAATTCTCGCCGATCGGCTGCCACGGCTTCTGGCCCCGCGAGGCGGAGAAAGCCCGCTTCGACCAGCAACCGGTGGAAGCCCACGCCATGATCTCCGCCTGCATGGCCGCCCACGAGGTTACGGGGGAACAGATCTGGGCCGACGATGCGCGCCGTTGTTTCGAATGGTTCCTCGGCCGCAACGATCTGGGGATTCCCCTGTACGACGAGAACTCGGGCGGTTGTCGCGACGCGCTCTTGCGCGACCACATCAATCAGAACCAAGGAGCCGAATCCACCCTCGCCTTCCATCTCTCCCGGTCCGAGCTCGATCGTCACGACCGGAGAGCCCTTGCCACTTCATGACACCACCCGTCCCCCTTTCCACCGGCATCCATATCCGGCCCGACAATGCCCGTGTGCTCGTGCGCTCGTTCGTTCCCGGGAATCGCTCCTCAATCCTCCGCATCGTCGAGCGGGCGCTCCTTCCCCCGGAAGAGGAGATTGCCGACCGGCTCGCGCACCTCCATGCCCACTTCGATGCAAGGCATCTGCGGATCGAAGCGGCGTGGCTGCGCCACTATGAAAAAGTCAGGTCCCACGTGCCTCATGAGGACTCCCTCTCGGATCAACGCCGACTCTACATCGGAGCCCTGTTCTCCGGCGAGTACGCGCTCGAGTCCGCAGCGCTCTTCAACCCGTCCATCGTGCCCCATCCCGACCAATCGGGGCTGGCCGGGGACGAGCTGCGTTTCATCATGAGTCTCCGCGCCACGGGCGAGGGCCACATCTCGTCGATCACCTTCCGCACCGGGATCATCCGCGGGGACCATTCCATCTTCATGGAAGAGCCGTCGCGGCATGTCACCGCGCCCGAGCTGAAGGCAGACCCGTCTTTCCGCCGGACCGCGTTCTTTCGCAAGCTCCACGAGATGGAGTTCGATAGTCCGTGGTCGCGGACGCTGATGCAATCGCTGGGCGACCACTTCACGCGCAGCGAAATGAACTCCGCAATCCGCACCGCGGGAGGAACGACACGCCAGGCCTCCCGCGCGGCCCGGAGAACGGTCGAGTGCATGCGCTGGCTGGCGGAGGTGAACTACGAGGTCCGCTTCGCCCCCGCCGTGCCGCTCTCCGAGCGGATCATCTTCCCCGCCTCTCCGAGCGAGAGCAACGGCATGGAGGATGCCCGTTTCGTCCGTTTCACCGCCGACGACGGCGCGGTGACGTACTACGCCACCTATACCGCATACAACGGGCGCACGATCCTGCCCCAACTGCTGGAAACATCGGATTTCCTCGAGTTCCGCGCCGCGACGCTCAATGGCGCCTCCGCCCGCAACAAGGGAATGGCGCTGTTCCCGCGCAAGATCCGCGGCAAATACGCGATGATCTCACGCCACGACGACGAGAACCTCTATCTGATGTATTCGGATGACCTCCACCTCTGGGAAGACGCACTGCTGCTGCGCCGCCCCGGCGAGGAGTGGGAAACCGTGAAAATCGGCAACTGTGGCTCGCCCATCGAAACCGAGGCCGGGTGGCTGGTCCTGACCCATGGCGTCGGGCCGATGCGACGCTACTGCATCGGTGCCATGCTGCTCGATCTGGAAGACCCCGCCATCGTGCTCGGCCATCTCCCCACGCCGCTGATCGAGCCCGACGAACCATTGCGGAACGGCTACGTCCCGAACGTCGTCTATACCTGCGGGGCTCTGGTTCACGCGGGGAAGCTCATCCTGCCGTATGGCCTGAGCGACACTTCGGCCACGATCTCTACCGTCGATCTCGCGGAATTGACCACCGCACTCAACCCCCGGGGATAAACCCCGATCCACCTCCAACCTGGCAACACCATGGGCGACAAATCCCCGAAATCGAAACAGAAGAACCAAGCTCAAAAGCAGAGCAAGGACAACGCCGACAAACAGGCAAAGCAGCGCTTGATCGACAGCCGGAACCAGTCTTCCGCGGCCGGGCCGCCGAAGAAAAAATAGCAAGCGGCCTCCAGCCAAAGAAAAGGCGGCACCCCCCGGGAGTGCCGCCACGAAGATTTTAGGGGAAGCCGCTCAGTAACGGCGGCCGCCGGCAGGCTTGCCGCCACCACCTCCGCCACCGCGTTCCTCGCGGGCTTGGGCTTCGTTCACCTTGAGATTGCGGCCGTCCACTTCCTTCCCGTGAACAGCGGTGATCGCGCTCTGCATCGAGGCGGCGGAATCCATGGTCACGAACGCGAAGCCACGGGGTTGGCCGCTGTCGCGATCCATCGGGAGGTGGACATCGGTCACCTGCCCGTGTTGGGAAAACAGGGTTTCGAGGTCCTGTTTGGTCGTCTTGAACGACAAATTGCCTACATACATTTTCATAGCATCCGGTGGTCCGCGTCTTGCGCGCATCTCTGCAACTGTTCCCGTTCGTCGGGTTTCAGATCACCACCGAATTTGTCAGACTCGCCTGGCAACACTCCAGGCCTTGATCTTGCCAAGGCGTGAACCAACGGACCAAAGTAGGGGGGAAGTGCTCAACAAGCCACAAGAATCTCGAAATCCCGCCCTTCATGTCCAGAATCCCCCCGAAACGCCTGCAAGGGGCGGCGCATTGACGACAGGGCAGATCTCGATCACTCATCCAGCCATGAAACCCGCTGTCCGCTCCGGTCTCGCTCTCGCCGTTCTCCTTGTAGCAGGCTGTGCCACCGAACCGCCGCTGGACCCGGGCAAGAAGTCCTACTTCGTGGACGTGGAATTCACGGTCGCCCCGGATGGCAAGACCACGGATGCCAAGGTGATCAAGACCGACGCGCCGAAGCAGCTCCAGAAAGAAGCCTTGGAAGAAGTCCGGCGCTACCGGGCCGAGCCTTCCACCCGGGCGACGAGGGGCCGGCGGACGATCGAATTCGCGGTGGAGGCGACCCCATGAGGCCCGCGCTTCCCACTCGCCAGAGCGGTCCCGGCAGTTAGAGTGTCGGGTCATGACCCCGTCCGTCTCCGACTACGAGAAGCTCGGCACCTTTTACCTGGGCCGCGAGTATGATCTGGAAACCAAGTCCGCGAAGGGGGGGCTGGTGCTCTACGATTCGAAGGATCTGGTCACCCATGGCGTGGTGCTCGGAATGACCGGTTCCGGGAAGACCGGCCTCTGCCTCGCGCTGTTGGAAGAGGCCGCGATGGACAACATCCCGGCCATCGTGATCGACCCGAAAGGCGACATCTCGAATCTCCTGCTCACCTTCCCCGATCTGGCCGCGGCCGATTTCCGCCCGTGGGTCAACGAGGACGATGCCGCGAAGAAGGGCGTCTCCCCGGACGAATTCGCCGCCAAGACCGCGGAGACCTGGAAGAAGGGTCTGGCCGATTGGGGCCAAGGTCCGGAGCGGATTGCCCAGCTCAAGTCGAAGGTGGACATCAACATTTTCACGCCCGGCTCGAGAGCGGGCGTCCCCGTCTCCATCCTCAGTTCGCTCGAGGCGCCGCCCTTCGAGATCATGGACGATGCCGAGCTGCTGGGAGAACGGATCGAGAGCACGGTTTCCTCGTTGCTTTCACTGGTGGGCGTCGATGCGGACCCGATCCAGAGCCCGCAGGCGATCCTGCTCTCGACGATCTTCCAGCACGAGTGGCAGTCAGAGCGCGACATCACGCTGGAGACGCTGATCCGCCACATCCAGAAGCCGGCCTTCGACAAGGTGGGCGTGATCGATCTGGAGAGCTTCCTGCCGCAAAAGGACCGGCAGGCGCTCGCGCTCAAGTTCAACAACCTGCTCGCCTCGCCCGGCTTTTCGACCTGGCTGGAAGGACCGCCCCTGGACATCGCGAAAATGCTGCACGCGCCGGACGGTAAGCCGCGCATCTCCATTTTCTCCATCGCCCACCTCGGCGATGCCGAACGGATGTTCTTCGTGAGCCTGCTGCTGAACCAGACGCTCGGCTGGATGCGCTCGCAGAGCGGCACCACCTCGCTGCGGGCGCTGCTCTACATGGACGAGATCTACGGCTACCTGCCGCCGAGCGCGAATCCGCCGAGCAAGCGGCCGATGATGACCTTGTTGAAACAGGCGCGCGCCTTCGGGCTCGGTTGCCTGCTGGCCACACAGAACCCGGTGGACCTCGACTACAAGGCGCTTTCGAACATCGGTACCTGGTTCCTCGGCCGCTTGCAGACCGAGCGCGACAAGCTGCGGGTGCTCGATGGCCTGGAAGGTGCCGCGGGCGCACAGGACGCGAAGTTCGACCGCTCGGAAATGGAGAGGCTGCTGTCCGGCCTCGGGAACCGGGTCTTCCTGATGAACAACGTGCACGAGGACCATCCGGTGCTCTTCCATGTGCGCTGGGTGATGAGCTACCTGACCGGTCCCCTCACCCGCACCAGCATCAAGGCCCTGATGGACCCGAAGCGCGCGGCCTTCGGCGGCGGGGCGGCTCCCCAAGCGGCGGCGGCCAATCCCATGGCGATGCCCGGCATGGCGGCCGGAACCGCCAAGCCCGCGAGCCGCCCGCTCTTGGGAGCAGGGATCGTGGAGAAATTCGCGCCGCCTGCGGGCGACGCTTCCGATGTGATTTACCGGCCGCATCTCCTTCGCGTGGGGACGGTCCATTTTAGCTCCGCCAAAACCGGCGTGGATGGCAGCCGCAAGGTGCGGAAGGTGAACGCCATCTTGCCCGAGGCGATCGATTGGGAGCGCGACCTGCCGCCCCCGCTCAAGCCGGAGGAACTTGGATCGGACCCGGCGGATGCTGCCGGCTTCGCGCCCCTGCCCGGCTTCGCCATGAATGCGGCGAACTACAAGCAGGTGGAGAAGGATTTCGCGGAGTGGCTCTATCGCAACGAGCGCGCCGAGATTTTCTCCTGCCCCTCCCTGAAGGAATACTCGCAGCTCGGCGAATCCGAGGCTGAGTTCCGCGCCCGCCTTTCACAGAAAGCCCGCGAGGCTCGCGATGCTGCGGTGGAAAAACTCCGCGACGCCACCAAGAAGAAACTCACCACGCTGCAGGGAAAACTCCAGACCGCGGAAGGTTCTCTCGCCCGGCAGAAGGCTGAGTCGCAAGGCGCGCTGATGCAGGCGGGAACATCGATTCTCGGAGGGGTGCTCGGCGGCCTTTTTGGCCGCAAACGCGGCATCGGGTCCGTGGTCTCGAAGGGAACCAGCGCCTACAAACAGCATCAGGACGTGGCGGCCGCAGAAGACAAGGTGGAGGGCGTGCAACAGCAGATCGAGGAGCTGAATCAGGAACTGGAAGCCGAAATCGCC
>CAMLOZ010000071.1 GCA_946481625.1 uncultured Haloferula sp.
ACCGCACAGCTCGCCACGATCAATTCCGCCAGCGGTCCCTCCCGCAAAATTTCGGGCCGGTGTGTCACTGCATCCGTCACCGCGATCTCCATCGCCGGCAGTTTCAGCGCCGAAAGGTCGCTGCCGTTCACCAGACCCCGCAAACGCTTCACCGCCCGGTGCCCCGAAAACAACCCGGAAGCCCAGAACACGCTCAACACCCCCGGCAGCCGCAAAAACGACCCCCAATCGAAAAACGACCACCTCAGCGCGGAAGCCAGCACCGCCTCCTTCAGCGCCTTCCCTCGCAGCCCGCTGGCATACAGCGCCCCGGCCAGCGCTCCCGCGGAGGCCCCCGCGATCTTCGCCGGTCGCAGTCCCGCCGCCTCCAGCCCGTTCAGGAATCCCGCGTGGGCGTAGTAGCCCAGCAGCGAGGATCCTAGGGCGACGGCGAGTCCGGGCGTGATTTCCTCCTCCATGCGTGGCTGCGGCATCTTGCCGCAGATCATCGGTGTGGCTTCCTCTTCCATGGATGGGTAATCGCGGGCGGAAGGTAGGGATCACCACGCACATGGCCAGTTTTCTGTTTCCAGAGCCGCCATCCGGGGTGAAAATCCGTCGCAATGAGCGTCGCCGCGGTGAACTACAAGGTGGGTAATGAAAAGCTGGTCCGCGTCCTCGATGCGGCCTCCGCCCACCTGCGCGGCTTGCTGGAGAAGCAGGGCCGCCCCGAGGGAGCCCTCCGCATCGCCGTCATCGGTGGCGGTTGCAGCGGCCTCCAATACAAGATGGACCTCGTCGATGGCCCCCGCGATCGCGACATCCTCGTGCCCAGCAACGGCGTGAACGTGGTCATCGACCCGAAGAGCGCCCTCTTCGTCAGCGGCAGCGAGCTCGATTGGTCGGATGACCTCCAGCAGGGCGGCTTCAAGGTCAGCAACCCGAATGCCGTGGTCACCTGCTCCTGCGGCGAAAGCTTCGCCGCCTAAGCCCGACCTCCGACCTCCTCCTCCGGCCATGGACCCCTTCTCCCTCCTCGGCCTCGCCCGGCGACTCGCCATCTCCGAGGCGGAACTCCGTGAAGCCTTCCGCCTCGCCGGCAAGAGCGGCCACCCCGATGCCGGCGGCAGCGGCGAGGAATTCACCGCCCTCCAGCAGGCCTTCGCCCGTCTCTCCAGCCCCTCGAAACGCCTCCGCGCCTGGCTCGAATGCCAAGGCCTCACCGGCGAGGAACGCGGCGCCATCTCTCCGCAATTGCTCGACCTCTTCTCCAAGGTCGGAACCGTCCTCCAGCAAGCCGACGACATCGCCCGCCGCCGCAGCGCCGCCTTGAGCCACCTCGCCAAGGCCATGCTCGAACCCGCCGTCCAAGCTGCCCGCGAGAAACTCGAAGCCTCCCTCGAAGAAGTCGCCCTCGCCATCCGAACCCAGGAAACCGCCTTCCCCCTCATCGAGTCCGGCCAAGGCGACCCCTGGCTCGTCGCCCGCGACCTCGCCTTCCTCGAAAAGTGGCAGTCCGAACTCAAGGCCCGCTTCGCCGCCCTCTGGTAGAGTAGCCGACTGCTCCGCTGTCGGGGAGTGGTCCGCACACTCCGTGTGCGGCCGAAGCAACTCGTCCTGCCCGCCACCAAGGGTTCGTAGTCCCGCCTTCATGCGGAATGCCTTTCTTCTTCGTAGCGGAATGCCTCAGTCCTGCCGGCTGCGCGCGGCATTCCCCAAAAACGCCATACCCTTTCTCCAAGCGCTTCCTCCAACCTCCCCTCACCGGCGTCGCCACAGTCTGGTTGATGATTGGAGTATTGATGATTGGTCATTTGCAGCGCCCCACGCTGCCCCCGGCGCAGCCGCACGTCGATTGGTGAGGGAGATTGGTGATTGATGATTTCTTCCTCCCCACCCTCGCCCGGAATCTGCTAGAACACACAAGATGATCGAGCATCGTTATCCGGAATTTTATCCCGTCGCCCCCCTGCCCGTCGGTGCCGACCTCGTGGCCGCCCTGGACTTCCGCCGCCTCCCGAAAATCCTCCTCCACGAACATCTCGACGGCGGCCTCCGCCCGCAGACCATCATCGAGCTAGCCAGGGAACAAAACTACGGCGGACTTCCAACCGCCGACCCCGCCGAACTCGCCAACTGGTTCCACCGCGGAGCCCAGCGCGGAAATCTCCCCGAATACCTCGAAGGCTTCGCCCACACCATCGCGGTGATGCAAACCAAGGACGCCCTCAACCGCGTCGCCTACGAGTTCCTTGAAGACATGGCCCACGACGGCGTCGTCTACGCCGAAATCCGCTTCGCCCCCGTCTTCCACACCCAACAGGACCTTACCCAGGATGAAGTCGTGGAGGCCGTGCTCGATGGCCTCGAGCGCGGACGCAGGGACTTCGGCGTCGAATGGGGCCTCATCGTCTGCGCCATGCGCGACCGCACCGATTCCCTCGAGGCCGCCGAACTCGCCATCCGCTGGCGCGACCGCGGCGTCGTCGGCTTCGACCTCGCGGGCGGCGAATACGGCCATCCGCCGAAGAAGCATGTCGATGCCTTCCACGCGATCCAGCGTGCGAACTTCTACATCACCATCCACGCCGGCGAAGCCTTCGGCCCCGAGTCGATCTGGCAGGCCCTCCAGTGGTGCGGTGCCCATCGCCTCGGCCACGGCACCCGCCTGCGCAACGACATCGAGATCCGCCCCGATGGCTCGCTCAAGCTCGGCCGTCTCGCCCAATACATCCTCGACCGCCGCGTGCCCCTGGAAATGTGCCTCTCCAGCAACGTCCACACCGGCGCCTGCGCCAGCTTCGAGGAACATCCCTTCGCCCTCTTCCACCGCGCCGGCTTCCGCGTCTTCCTGAATACCGACGACCGCCTGATGAGCGATACCGAGATGTCGAAGGAACTCGCCATCGCCACCTCGACCTTCGGGCTCAGCCTGGTCGAACTCGAGAAGATGACGATGAACGCGATGAAGAGCGCCTTCGTCCCGCACGAGACGCGCGTCACGCTCATCCAGCGCCGCCTGCTGCCGACCTACTCCATGCTCTTCGCGGAATTAACCGCGAAGGCCTTCGCCACCCAGCTTCACCAGACCCCTCACCTCTCATGAACGTCCCCGAACGCATCCTCATGGGCCCCGGCCCGAGCACCGTCCCCTCCCGCATCCTCCGCGCCATGGCCTCGCCCACGCTCGGTCACCTCGACCCGCGCTACATCGAGATCATGGACCACACCTGCGTGATGCTCCGGAAAGTCTTTCAGACCGATAACGCCCTCACCTTCCCCGTCTCCGCCACCGGCATGGCAGGCATGGAATGCGTCGTCACGAACCTCCTCGAGCGCGGCGATGAAGCCATCGTCTGCGTGAACGGCGTCTTCGGCGGCCGCATGGTGGATGTCATGGAACGCGCGGGCGTGACCGTTCACCGCATCGATGTCCCCTGGGGCGAGATCTTCCCCATGGACATGCTGAAGGCGGCCATCGCGAACCACCCGAAGGCCAAGGCCCTCGGCATCGTCCATGCCGAAACCTCCACCGGCGCCCTCCAACCCCTCGAAGGGCTCGGTGACCTGCTCCACGATGCCGGCATGCTCTTCATCGTCGATGCCGTCACCTCCCTCGGCGGCCATCCGCTCAAGGTCGATGAATGGGGCATCGACGGCATCTACTCGGGCACCCAGAAGTGCCTCTCCTGCCCGCCCGGCCTCTCCCCCGTCTCCTTCTCCCCGCGCGCCCTGGAAGCCATGGAAAAGCGCACCACGAAGGTGCAGAGCTGGTACTTCGACACCTCCATGCTCAAGGACTACTACAAAGGCAGTGGCAAGCGCGCTTACCACCACACCGCCCCGGTGAACATGATCTACGCCCTCCACGAGGCGCTCGTCATCGTCCTCGATGAAGGCCTCGAAGCCCGTCACGCGCGTCACGCCCGCCTCCACCGCCGCCTCCGCGCCGGCCTCGAATCCATGGGCATCAAGTATGTCCCGGAGCACTCTCTCCACACCCTCAACTGCATCCACATTCCCGAAGGTGCCGATGACGCCGCCGTCCGCGCCAAGCTCCTCGACGACTACTCCATCGAGATCGGCGCCGGCCTCGGCCCCTTCGCCGGCAAGGCCTGGCGCATCGGCCTCATGGGCCACTCCGCCACCCAAGCCAACGTCGACCTCGTCCTCGCCGCCCTCGTCGATTGCCTTGAGTAAGAGCGACTCAAAAGCCCCAAAGGGGCGACCGGGAAGTAGCCCAGGGCAAGCGAAGCGCAACCCTGGGTAACCGTGTCCAGAAACGTCCCCTGAAGGGGGACAAGGAACCCCCGATCCGCCTCCGGTCTCCTCTCTCCATCCAAACAAACAGACCGCGACGCCCAACGCGTCGCGGCCCAACTTTCCGACACTCAGACCCCGATCGTCTCCCCGATCCGCGGCAGCAACAGCTCCACCCCTTTCGCCGCGAAGGCCGCATGGGCCGCCGCCTTGTCGAGCTTGATCGGCGGGAAGGTATCGTAGTGAACCCCCACCACCGTCCGCGCCCCGGTCCACTGCGCCGCGATCGCCGCGTCCTCCGCGCCCATCGTGAAATTGTCGCCGATGCACATCACCGCGAACTCCAGCGCGTGCCGCTCGCCGATGATCTTCATGTCCTGCGTCAGCGCCGTATCACCGGAAACATAGAAGGACGCGCCGCCCGCCTCGACAATGAAGCCGACCGCCGCGCCCCCGTAAGTCCCGTCCGGCAGGACCGACGAGTGGACCGCGTTCACCGCCTTCACCCGACCGAAGGGGAATGTGAAGGCACCCCCGGTATTCATCGGGTGCGCATTCGCAATCCCCTTTCCGCCGTACCACGACACGATCTCGAAATTCGCGATCAGCTTCGCCCCCGTCCGCTTCAGGATCGCCTCCGCATCCGCCATGTGGTCGAAGTGCCCGTGGGTCAGCATTACGTAGTCCGCCGGGATCGCCTCCATGTCGATGTCCTTCGCCAGTTCATTCGGCGTGATGAAGGGATCGAAAAGGAGCTTCGTGCCATCCGCGAGTTCGACGCCGAAACAGGAGTGCCCGTAGTAGGTGAGCTTCATGCCATGAAGACACAAAAAAGGCCCGCGGGGATCAAGTTCCCCGCGGGCCTTTGGAGATAAAATCCGGGATTACTCGCCCTCGGGAGCCCCCTCCGGCATCGGGAAAGGCAATCCGCCGTGCGGATTCGCCGGCGCGTCCTTGATGTCCACCAGTTCGAGGTCGAAGATCAGCACGCTGTTCGGCGCGATCTCGGCGCTGCGGCGTTGGTCCTTGTAGGCCAGTTCGCTCGGGATGAAGAGCTTCCACTTCGCCCCGACGGGCATCGTCGTGAGCGCTTCCTTCCAGCCGTCGATGACTTGCAGGCTCATCGCCACCGGGCCGCCTTGGGAGGCATCGAACTCGGTGCCGTCGATCAGCGTGCCCTTGTAGTTCACCATGAACTGCTTCTCCGGCTCGCCTTCCTTCGGAGCGACGTACTTCTTGTCGCCGCCCTTGTTGATGACTTCGTACTGCAGGCCGCTCTGGGTCGTGGTCACGCCCTCGCGCTTGCCGTTCTCGGCCAGGAACTTCTTGCCCTCTTCCAGATTCTTCGCGGCGCGCTCCTTCTCGCGGGCTTGGAGCATGTCCCCCAGCGCCTGCATGGACGCCTTCAGGCTCTCCTCGGACACTTCCGGCTTGTCGCCCTTGAACGCGGTCAGGAAACCCTTGAGGAAAGATTCGGTCTCGATGTCTTCCGGCGTGATGCCGAACTGCCCGTAGTTCTGGGCAAACTCGCCGCCGGTGCGGAAACCGAGACCGTAAGAAGAGTCGGACTTCACCTTCGCCGGATCGATCGGGGCGGCCGGGGCCGGTGCAGGCTCAGGTGCCGGGGTCGTCTCGGCAGCGGGTTTTTCAGCAGGCTTCTCCGCGGCGCCTTCGTTCTGGGCGGCCGCCGGAATCAGGGTGGCGAGGCCGAAAGCCAGGACGCCGGGAGTAAGATGCAGTTTCATGTCGGCGCGGACGCTAGGGGCGGAATCGGGACTTGTCTAGCCGCCCTTCTGACCGTTTCCGCCGCGGTTTCCCTCGCTGGACACCGGCGGCTACCGCGTGTTTCGCTCCGCATATGAAACCCCTGCTGATCCTCGCGCCCCTCGCCCTGCTCCTCTCATCCTGCGGGGGCGGCGGTTTCGGCGGCACCAGCGTGGCGGATTCCCCCGCCGTTCTCAATGTCTCCGGCTGGGACCCGAAGGAGCGCCAGCGCGGCGGCTCGAGCTACTCCGAGCACGACGTCTCCGCCCTGCGCGCCAACGGTGCCCTCGGTCTCATCGCCCGCTCGGCAAAAGGTCCCCTGCTGGACGAAAAATTCCCCGCCTTCCTGAAATCCACCGACCGCCAGGGCATGCTCCTCGGTGCCTACCACTTCGTGACCATGGATCAGGACCCTGCGTATCAGGCGGATTCCTTCGTCAACCGCGTCCGCTCCGTCGCCCGCGCGCGGGGGATCAGCCATCGGAAGATCCTGCTCGTCGGCGACTTCGACACCGCCTCCACGCCCGACCGCCTCGTGAAATTCATCCAGCGCGTCGAGCAACGCACCGGTGTCACTCCCGTCACCTACCTCGAAAACAGCGCCAAGCTCCGCTCCAATCTCAGCAATGCCAGCCCCGCGCAAAAATCGATTATCCGCCGCTCCCCCTATTGGATCGCCCTCTACAGCCCCGCCGGCACCGAGCGCAGCATGGGCCGCACCCTCACCCCGGACGGCCTGATGGAGCAATACGGCATCTGGAACGAGTGGGCCATGTGGCAATACGGCGGCGTCATCTGGCAAGGCGGTCGCTCGAATGCCAAGCACTACAACACCGGCTCATGGTCCAGCCCCCGCTATTTCGGCAACATGGCTCACCCGATGGAGCGCAATGTCTTCAAAGGCGACACCAGCGACTTGAACAATTTCTGGAACCGCCACGGCTGGGCCTGGTGGTAATTTGTTAGCCACCCGCTTGGGCAGCCTCGTGTTGCGGCAGGGCTTTCTCTGCACGTCTGCGTTGAACGATCCGAACCCCCGCAAAAACCATCCAAAGCACGAACCAGGAAGTGACCGCAATCCAATGAGGGACGATAATACGGATGCCCCCGGCATCCTCATTCCGAATCATAAGATCGGGAAACCAGCTCATCTTAAGAGCTGCTGAATCGTAAAAGTCCCGCGATATAACGACGGGTCCTATTTCGCCCCCGACGCTGAAGCCCAAGGCTCCAACTCCTTGGCCAAGACCCCAACTACCGCTCTGCATCGTCGTACTGTAGGACATGGAGTCGCGCCAAGCCCACGCTAGGAACGCCAAACCCATGAGGCCAAACCAGAAGGTGCGCGAACGGACTATCATGCCTTGGGATTTCTCACAAATGCCCCTCCTGCACCCCCGGCGCGATGATCTCGTTCGCGAGCTTGTTGTGGAACTCGAACAGATCCGTCCGCCGGTCGGTCACCGGCGTCACGCTGCCGCTCATGCGCGAGCGGTAGAGGTCGGAGATGTCGAGATCCGTCACCAGCATCGTCTCCACGTTGGGGTCGGCCTCGGCCTGGATGCCGTCCCGCGCGAACTCGAAGTCGCTCGGAGTGAACACGGCGGCGCGTCCGTAGTGAATATCCATCGCCGGCACGTCCGGGAGGTTCCCCACCACTCCGGCAGTCGCCACGTAGATCTGGTTTTCGATCGCCCTCGCCGCCGCACAGAGGCTCACGCGCAAATAGCCTTGGCGGTTGTCCGTACAGTACGGAATGAATAGTATTTCCACCCCCCGGTCGGCCAGATAGCGCGCCGCTTCCGGGAACTCCACGTCGTAGCAGATCAACACGCCGACCTTTGCCTTCGGCGTCTGAAGCACGACCAGGGAATCCCCGCCGGAAATGCCCCACCAGGTCTTCTCCGAGGGGGTGATGTGAAGCTTCGCTTGCGAGACGTAAGTGCCGTCCGGCTTGAAGATCATCGAGGTGTTTTCCAAGCGTCCATCCGGCTGCGCGACCGGATGAGAGCCCGCAATCAGGTAAAGCCCTTGCTGCCGCGCGAGCCCGCTCATCAGTTCGATGAACTGCGGCGTGTATTCCGAGAGCTTGCGGATGCCCTCCCGCGATCCGAGCGGCGGCAGCGCGCTGAGCAATTGCACCGTGAGGAACTCCGGAAACACCACGAACTCCGCACCGTAGTCCTCACCCGCCGTTTCGACGAAGTAGCGCACCTGGTTCGCGAAGTCGTCGAAGTCCGCCACCTTCCGCATGTGGTACTGCACGCAGGCCACGCGCACCTTGTCGCTCGTCTCGTCGTTCGCCTGGAACTCCGGGTTGAGCCACTCGATCAGCGCCGCATGGTCGCGCGAACGGTGGTCGTGCAGGTAGTTCGGCATGATTCCGCGCACCGCGAAGCCTTGCTTGATCTGGAAGCCCAGCACCGGATCCGGAATCTTGCCGTCCTGCACCTGCCACACGTATTCCTCCGGGGTAAGCCGCGCCGCGTGTTCGTCGTAGTGCCAGAGCCGTGCCCCCGCCAGGATCCGGCGGAGATTCAAACGCCGGCACAAGTCCCGGCGGGCGGAGTAAAGGGCCGCTCCAATCCCCAGCTTGCGGGCATCGGGATCGACGTAAACATCCGCGCCGTAGAGCGTGTCCCCCTGGGGGTCGTGGTTGTAGAAATAACCGTCGTCCGTGATCCCGTCGTAGGTGTGCTTCCGCAGCGGATTCCGTCCCAGCGAAACGATCAGCGAAGAAGCCACACCGAGGATCCGGCCATCCTTCTCCGCCAGCAATTGCCCCTCCGGGAACACGTGCAGATGCGAACGCAGGTGCTTCTCATTCCAAGGTCCGCCCGCATCGTTCGGCTGCGGAAAGCAACGCCGGTGCAGGGCGATGATCGCGGGAATGTCATCCACGGTCGGATTGCGGACGAGCACGGAGCCCAGCTTGGTTTCGTGGTCTTTCGGCGGCACGGCACAGTCCTAATCCCATCCCGACCTGGAGCAAAGGATTTGAGGGGTCTGTCTCAAGGAGCGCCGGCGTCCCGCCGGTGACATCCCGCATCTCAAGGAGCGCCGGCGTCCCGCCGGTGACATCCGGCAAATGGTTTCAACAACCGCTATAGCCGACTACCACGGCTCCTTGCTCTACAAAGCGAGAAGTCGTTCTTTGTCGAAAAAGTCGGACTCCCTTCCCGCCAGCCTCGCCGCATGAGCCGGATCCCGGCAAGGCACAACTGCGGCCTCATAAGCCCCAGCGGAGCGGCAAGGGGATGGCCGCCCGGATTTGTCCGGCGGTAAAGGGTATCAGCGCAGCGGCCTCATAGGCTATAAATCGTTACGGCCGGCACGGGGGTAAACCCAAGAAACCCCGTGCCGGCCGTATTTGGATCAGCTGCTACAAACTGGAGTGAAGAAACCCAAGAAATCACTCCGCTCGCCACAGCCTATGTGAGTCCAAATAAAGCGCCGCGCGTGCCAATTCCCGTCGAATATTAAGGAAAAATCGTCACATTTCCGCGCCCAACGGCACGACTATGAACGTGGCGCATCGATCAACTCCTCTTCCTTGCCGTCCACGATTTGACGGATGTCGTCGTCGGACAGATCGATCCGCTGATACACGCCCTTCGCCGCGTCGATCATCGCCACCGCCGACTCGCGTTCGTCCTGGATCACCTCGATGTCCAGCGCGCGGAGCTGTTCGACCTCCGCGGCGAATTTCGCCCGGCCAAAGATCACGATCCCCGGATTGTGCTCCCGGACGAGCGGCACGGCGGCGGCGGTCAACTCGGCGGCGGGAAACGTGAAAGCCACCATCCGCGCACGGCCAATCCCCGCGAGTTCGAGCGCTTCCGGATGGGAGGCATCCGCGAAAAGCACCGGCTGGCCGGACGCCTTGAGGGCGCGCACCGTATCGGAGTTCAGCTCGAGCACCAGGGTATCCACGCCGCTCTGTTTGAGGGCCTCGTTGAGCGCGCGGCCCACCGGACCGTAACCGCAGATCACCGCGTGGTCGGAGATCTCCTTGATCGCCAGCGTCGGCGTCAGGTTCTCGGCCACGGTCTTCTTCTTCGGCTTGAAGAACCCCGACATCTCCAGACTCCTCCCCACCGGTCCGCTGGCGCGCATGAGCAAGGGCACCAGCGCCATCGTGAATGCCGCGCAACTCAGCAGGAGTTGCTGGATCGATGGATCGGCGGGCCGGTAGTCGGCCGCCTTGCCGAGCAACACCAGCGAGAATTCCCCCGCACTGGAAAGCGCCGCACCGGTCAGCAGGGCCGGCCGCAAGGGCAGTTTGAAAAGACGCGCCACGTTGAACGCGATCGTCCCCTTCACGATCAGGATCAGGATGCTGAAGCCGAGGATCCGCATCCAATCCGCCATCACGATCCCGAGATCGATCTGGAGTCCCACCGAAA
>CAMLOZ010000072.1 GCA_946481625.1 uncultured Haloferula sp.
TCCCCAGTCCCGCCGCGATGGATCCGCTTGAACCATGGATTGACGCCTCCTCCGTCCGTCGCATGGCGGAGAGCCTGCTCGCGGAACCGCGGGGCATCACCGCGGACCCCGGACCGGACGCGGGCTTCGGCACGGAATTCGTCGGTTTCGCCGGCGAACCCGCGACCCGGCCAGCACCGGCACCTGTTCCTGCCGCCGCACCGCCGGTAGCCCCCGTGGTCGATCCTGCACCTGCCGCATCCGCCCCGCCGAAAGTCTTCATTGCCGGGGAATCCACGCCGCCGCCGCCTCCCGCTCCGGCACCCGCTACCCCTGCGGCTCCGGTCGCCGCTCCGTCTGCCGGGGGTGAAAGACGCGGGCCCCTTCTTGATCGCCTCGCGCGCTTCCGCGATACCTTGATCCGCCACACGGGAGCGCAGGGCGTCTTCATCCTCGACCGGGAGGGCAAGCCGGTGATGGAAGACCCCGCCTTCGCAAAGCTTCACTTCCTCGCGCGGAGTCTTGCGCAAGCCTATCGGCCCGTCTCGGGACAAGCGGGGAACGTCCACGTGAAGATCGGCTCGAATGCGGTCTTGGAGGTGGTCCCGGTGGAAACGCCCTTCGGGTGCCTGGTGCTGGGGACCGTGATGCCGCGGCCTCTGACAGCCGCGGCCGTGGCGGAGATCGCTGCGGCATTGAGGCAGGCGGCGACGCCGAGGGAGTCGCCGGGTTAGATCTGTTAGGACCCGGGTAGAAGTGCCGGCGATTGCGGAACAGGCGGTCGACCGCATGGCCGGAGAGGAAGAAAATGTGGCCCGGTTGTAGCGGTGCCCCGGTCCAACCGGGTGGAACCGCATGACTTATCTCGTCCGACGGTTCTGGATCCCCAGCACTGCTGCCGTGAGTCCGCCCGATGCGATCATCACGAGGATCAGCAGGATCGCGTCGTAGTCGAGGGTTTCCAGCCAGTCGTTGCCAAGCGGCTTCTTGAGGCCCAGGAAGATGTTCCGGGTTCCGTCCGCATTGCGGTAGTCCACCCGGAAGGTTTCCGCTTCCCGCACCAGCAGGTCGATGCGGTTGTTGACGAAGAACTCGGAGATCGGCCGCGCCTTCGGATCGGGGCTTTGAACCCGGATTGATTCGATCTCCAGGCGCGTGCCCCCGCGGGCCAAGTTGGTGATGCGCTCGGCGAGCTCGCGGGCATCGGCCGTGCTGGTGGCATCCGCGGCACCGAGTTTGACCAAGGCTTCCAGCATCAGTTGCAGTCGTTCCGCCACCGCGGGCTCGAGGGTTTCCTTCACCTCCTTGATCGCATCGACGCGCCGCTGGATGCGGATGCGCTCGATCTCGTAGGGATTGCGCGTCGCCTGCGTGACCACCATCGCCTCGTAGGCATGGCGGAGCGGCATGAAGCGCGAAGGCACCGGCGTGCCGCCGCGCTCACGCTCGACGCCGCTGTTTTCGAAGAGCCCCCGGTTCATCTCGCGGAAGGGCACCAGGGCCCCGGCCAGCAGCATCTGCGGCACGAGCAGCAGTGGCACGGCGGTCAAGGCGGCGCGCTCGGTTCTCACCAGCGACGATACCAGCAGCGCGAGGCCGGTTCCGGTGCACGCTGTTAGAGTCATCCACAGCCACTGGCTCAGGATGGTTCCCTTGATCTCGAGGATCGTATGTCCGATGGCGGTGTAGGCGAGGCACTGCGCCGCCGCCACCAGCCCGAGCGCCCCGAACTTCGCGGTGACATAGAGCAGGGGATTCGGCCGGCAGTTCCGTTCGCGGCGAAGGATCGGCCGGTCCCGCAGGATCTCGGTCGCGGAGTTCGTCAGGCCCAGGAACATGGCCACGGTGGCGGAAAGGAAAAGATAGGCGGGGATGTGCAGCGCCGTGTGGAATTCGTAGGGCCCTTCCTTCGACGAGCGCAAGGTGACCCCGACCAGCAGCGCCAGCAGGGGTGCCTCCAGCAATGTCGAGTAAAGCGTGCCGCGGTTGCGCAGCTTCGAGAACAAGGAGCGCTGGAACTGCGTTTGGAGCACCGACCAGGTACGCTTCAGGGCGTGGACAAAGCCCGCGCCCCCGCTGGCGGATGGCACCGGCGAATTGGCCAGCCGTTCCATGCGGGAGGGTGGAGCGACCTCGCCCAACGAGTTCACCAGCGATTGGCTCTCGAAGCGTTCCTGCCAGAAGCTCGGCGGGAAACGCCGTGCCGCGGAGGGATTCTGCCCGCCGCCGATGTGGGCCAGCGGCGTCTCCAGCACGTCAAAGACGAAGTCGGCTCCCAGCGGAGCGTTCTGCGATATCGAGGGATGGGAGATCCCCAGTTCTCCCGCCATCTCGCGGAAATAGGTGATCATCGCCTGCGGAGTTCCGTAGAAGGCCAGCCTGCCGCCGGTATCTAACAGGAGGACCTTGTCGAAGAGGCCCATCACCTTCGCGCCGGGGCGGTGCAGCGAGGCGATCACGATCTTGTCCCGCGCCAGCGAGCGCAGGGTCTCCGCCACGTGCTCGGAGTCCTTCGAGGAAAGTCCGGAGATCGGTTCGTCGAAGAGGAAGACTTCCGCGGGACTTCCGAGATCGAGGCCGAGGTTGAGCCGGCTGCGCTCGCCGCCGCTGAGTGTCTTTTCGCCGGGCGACCCGACGCGGCGCCGTGCAATCGCCTGCAATCCAAGTTCCGCCATGATGCCGTGGGCGCGGCGCTCGACTTCACCGGCGGACAGGAAGGGACGGCGGATCGTGGTCGAGTGCCGCAGATGTTCCAGCACCGTGAGCTGCGGGTTGAGCGCCTCCTCCTGCGGCATGTAGGCGATGAAGCGGATCAGCTCGAGCCGGTTCTGATAGACCGAGGCCTCGTTCAGACGCACCCGTCCCCTCGTCGGTTCGATCTGCCCGGCCAGTACGGAGAGCAGGGTGCTCTTGCCGCTGCCGCTGGGGCCGATGATGCAGAGCATCTCGCCGCGGCCGATCTCGAAGTTCACGTTGTCCAGCGCCCGGATGCCGGGGATGAACTCGTGGATGAGATCCTGGGCGCGCAGCGATTCGATCAGGTTGCGCTCCTCGTCGATGATGCCTTCGCTGAAGCGGCAACGCAGCGCCTGGGTGCGGGAGAGGCGGATGATCGACCCCTCGCGCAGCGGCGCGGAACCCTTCACCGGTACCCCGTCCGCGGTGACGACGCCTTCGGCTTCCCGCACGAAAATATCGCCGGTTCGGCGCTCCAGATCGAAGCGCACCCGCAGGATCACCCGCGGTGCCATGCCGGGGGCGAGAAGCAGATCGCCGCGGTCGAGCATCGCGGGATCGTTCGATACGAGGAAATCCCGCTGGTCCGCCTCAAGCCGGAAGCGTCCTCCCGCCTCGACCCGCCGGCGGCGCAGGGAATCGAGCGGCGTCGAGAATCCGGAGGGATCGGACAAGCGCTCGTGGTGCCGGCAGAGGATCGGTTTCCCCGGCGCGAGCAGGCCGTGGCCTTCCACCACCAGCTCCGTCGGCCGCAGGGCCTCGACCTCGGCCTCAAGGCCGAAGCGGATGCGCACGGCACTCTGCCGGCTGCGTGCCCGCTCGCTGGTTAGCCCCTCTTCCGTGGACGCCAGGAAGATCGCCGGACGATTGCCGGTGAGCTTCACGTTCAGGAAAAAAATCAGGTCCTCGCAGGTCAGGGTCCAGCCCGGAACGACGAGCTGCTGGCGTTCCCGCATTCTCAGGAAGGCTCCGCTTTCCAAGGAGCGGCCCCGCATCCAGAGCGGATTCTCCCCCGTATTCCGGACCAAGAGGAGGTCTGCCGCCCGATAGACCCGGAAGGCGTGGCCTTTCGCCTGCTCGGGCAGACCCACGTCCGCATCCTCGTCGGCGGAGAAAATCAGGCGCTCGAAGCCGGGGTTGTCAGGTGGCCCTTCGCCACTCATTTCCGCGAGGATCTGGCGCGCTTGATCGGGGCGACCCAGACGCCTCAGGAAGACCTCGAAGGACGCCCGGCTGCGCTCGGACCGGCCCACGGCGTCCACCAGAGTGTAGAGCTGGAGACCCACCGCCATCTTCTGGGAGTCGTCTAGCAACTCCCTGAGATCCAAGGCGGTTCGGGCAAGCGGCTTTTGGTCGCGGACCGCCTTTTGGACGCGGCGGGCGAGCCAGCTGTGGTCGGCCTCGGGAAAGGCGCTCCGCAGCAGGTCCAGGATCAGGTCCGCCTCGTCTGCATCCATCCGGCCGTCGAGCGTGGCGAAGCCGGTGAAGGCGTCCACCATGAGCGCCAGCACCCGGGAACCGGAGGCTCCGCCGCGCCGCCGCTGGCGGAAAGTGCGCCACCATGTACCCGTGCCGTTGCGCGTTTCCTGGGCATCGTCGCTCGCGGCTTCGGGATCCATCCGCGCCATGCATGGCAAAGGGTCATGCCGCGGGCAAGACTGCCGGAAAAAATTGGGTTTTCTTTCGGTTAACCGGGGCTACCCTGTCGCGCCCTTTGCAGGTCCTGCCCGGAGATGCTATGATCCCCGCGAGTTCCAGCAGGAGCTGCTCCTACACGTACCATGTCAGATTCACCCCAGAACCGTCCGCCGCAGGGCTCGGGCTCGCGCGGACCGAATGAACCGCCCGGTTTCAATTGGCGTCTCGCCATTCTTCTCGGCGCAGCTTTCCTGATTCTTGGCCTCGCCTTCTTCGGGGCCGGAGTCAAACCGGCCGCCCAGCCGATGAACTATGCCGAGTTCCGCAAGAACTGGGATCAGGGCCGGGTGATGATGGATGACCCGAAGCACCCGCTGAAGGTCACCACGAAAGAGAATGTCTATAGCGCTGAGATCTCGGGCTACCTCTATCCGAAGGCACCGCGCCGCAACGGGGAGGAGCCCGGCACCCGCAAGAACATCCAAGTCTCCTCGATACCGATTTCCGAGCTCTCCGACATCCTCGGCGAGAAGGTCGCTTTCCGCGTGGTCGATGAAGCTCCGCCGCAGCAGGCCGCTGAAACCGAGTTCATGTCGAAGTCGGAGTTCCGCCGCATCGCGGCCTTGGAGGAAGTGAAGTCGTCCGAAGCGAACGCGCCTTTGACGGTTTATTCGACCGACGGGACGAACGGTGTCGTGGTGGGAGTTCACGAGATTCCCCAGGCCTCTTCCCAGGACGACTCGAAGGCCCAGCCGATTCCCTTCCAAGTCAGCGTCAACCTGCTGATGCTGGGGGACGAGGTGGGATCTGTCCTGATGGAAAAGGGAAGCGTGTACAAGATCGAAAGCGACTTCCTGCGCAGCGCGATCTTCACCTTCCTGCCGGTCCTGCTGATCGTGCTCCTGCTTTTCTTCCTGTTCCGCCAGCAGATGAAGGCGGCGGGAAGGGGGGCCATGTCCTTCGGCAAGTCGAAGGCGCGCTTGCTCACCCGCGACCACAACAAGGTCACCTTCAAGGACGTCGCAGGCATCCAGGAAGCCAAGGAAGAGCTCTGGGAAATCGTCGATTTCCTCCGCGATCCCCGCAAGTTCCAGAAGCTCGGCGGCTCGATCCCGAAGGGTGTGCTCATGGTCGGTCCTCCGGGCACCGGCAAAACCCTGCTCGCCCGCGCGATCGCCGGGGAAGCGGACGTGCCCTTCTTCTCGATCTCCGGTTCGGACTTCGTGGAAATGTTCGTCGGCGTCGGTGCTTCCCGCGTCCGCGACATGTTCGAGCAGGGCAAGAAGCATGCTCCCTGCTTGATCTTCATCGATGAGATCGACGCCGTCGGTCGCCATCGCGGCCATGGCATGGGCGGCGGTCACGACGAGCGCGAACAGACCCTCAACCAACTTCTCGTGGAGATGGACGGCTTCGACACGCAGGAGGGCGTGATCATCATCGCCGCGACCAACCGTCCGGACGTGCTCGACCCGGCCTTGCTCCGTCCGGGCCGCTTCGACCGCCAGGTCACCGTCTCGCTTCCCGATGTGAACGGCCGTGAGGAGATCCTCCGCGTCCACGTGAAGAAGATCAAGCTGGCCCCGGGCACCGACCTCGGCGTGATCGCCCGCGGCACTCCCGGCTTCTCCGGCGCGGAACTCGCCAACCTCATCAACGAGGCGGCCCTTCTCGCCGCCCGCCGCGGCCTCTCCGCCGTCACCATCGCGGAAATGGAAGAAGCGCGCGACAAGGTCCGCTGGGGCCGCGAGCGTCGCAGCCTTGCGATGTCGGACAAGGAGCGGATCGGCACCGCCTGGCACGAGGCCGGCCATGCCTACCTCAACATGGTGCTGCCGCACACCCATCCGCTTCACAAGGTTACCATCATCCCGCGCGGACCCTATCTGGGTGCGACGATGTATCTTCCGGAAGGCGACAAGTATTCGACGCAGCGCAAGGAGGCCCTTGCCAACCTCGTCGTCACGATGGGCGGTCGCATCGCGGAGTCCTTCATCACCGACGATGTCTCGAACGGAGCTTCCGGTGATATCCGTCAGGCCACTTCGCTCGCCCGCCACATGGTTTGCGAGTGGGGCATGAGCGAGAAGCTCGGCATGATCGAGTACGGCGATGGCGACAGCCCGGTCTTCCTCGCCCGCGACGTTTCCCGGAGCCGCAACTATTCGGAGGACACCGCCCGCGTCATCGATGCCGAGATCAAGCGCTTCATCGATGAAGCCTACGAGCAGGCGACGGATATCCTCACGAAGAACAAGCATACCATCGAGCTGATCGCGAAGGCCCTGCTGGAGTACGAGACGCTGGATGCCACGCACTTGAAGGACATCATCGATCACGGCGAGATGCGCAATCCGCCCAGCGCGCCCAAGCCGCCGCCGGTGCCGGAGGAATTCCGCAAGAAGCCTGCCGCGAAGCCGGCCGAGGACAAGCCCGACGAGGGCGGTCCGCTCCCGGGTGAAGTGGTCGGTGCTCCCGCCTGATCGCCGGGCCCTGCTGGATCCTGATCTCGAGGCGGCGCGGAACTTTCCGCGCCGCTTTTATTTTGCCGGGAAAAGGACCCCCATGAATGGGGCGGACAGGATGCCAGCCGATCTACACCCCCGGAGACTCAGCCCGTGTGGGATTCCGTGCCGGCGAAGCTATCAAAGGAATCATCACCCGCCCTCGGCTCCCATCCTATCCATCCTGGTCCCGACCGCAATGGGACCGGATCACATCCCGGCCAGACGGTGATTCATCGCCACCGATTTCCTCAGGGCGCGCATCACGTCGATCATCGGGATGTGGCCCTTCGCCGCCATCCGGCACTGGTCGTTGACGAAAGCATTCCGGCTCACATGGCGGCCGATCTCGCTGAAAAGCTGGCGCATCTGCGTGTCGATCAGGCCGAGCTGGGCCTTGAGCGAGGAGATGTCCCGGTTGGCCTGGCCGATCTGTTGGAAGGCGACGGAGGCTTCAGCGCGGTGCTTTTGGCGTTCTTCGGCCAACTCGGAATCGATGGCATCCACCTTGGCATCGCCTTCCGCGATGCTGGCTGCCACCAGGTCCCGCTCTTGCTTCAGCTCGGTGAATCGCACCTTCAGCTCGACCATGCGCGCCTTGGTCTTTTCGATGGCCTCGCTGGTGCCTTCCCGCTGGAGAACTTCCAGCTTCATCTTGAGGCCGTCGTAGATCCGCCGGATCTCGCGGGCCTGTTGGATCACCGAATCGCGGTCCCGCGACAGCTTCTCAAGATTGGCCAGCAACTCCGCCCGCTCGGTCTCGAGGTCGGATTGTGAGTCCGACTTGGCACCGAGCAGCGTGGAGCGCTGCTCGTGCGCGTCCGCGAGAATGGCCTCGCAGTCTTCGAGTTTGCCCCGGATCTCGTCGCGCTCCTTGATCAGCTTGCGGAGATTCCAGTATTCCACGCCGAGTTCCTCGACCTCTTCCACCTGCTCCCACACCGATTGCCCGAGCACCTGCTCCGCCTCCCGCAGCAGGTGCATCTCCGAAGCGGCCTCCGCCATCCGGCGCTGCCGCCGGTTGACGCCGAAGGCTTGTGCGAATCGGGCGAGTATGTAGCGGGTGGTGGTCATTCCTTATTTGGCACCGGCGATCTTTTCCTGAAGATTGGCGATCACGCTGAAATCTTCAAGCGTCGTGGTGTTTCCGGTAACATTCCCGGTCGCCACGAGCTCCTTCAGCAAACGGCGCATGATTTTCCCGGAGCGCGTCTTCGGCAAGGCAGGTGCAAAATGCAAGTCGTCTGGCTTGGCAATGGCACCGATCACCTTGCCCACATGCTCCCGGAGTTCCTTCTGCAGGGCGGGGGATTCGCCGATTCCGGCCTTGAGCGTGACGAAAGCGACAACTGCCTGACCCTTCAGGTCGTCGGGGCGTCCGACCACTGCGGACTCCGCGACGGCGGGATGGCCGACGAGAGCGCTTTCCACTTCCGCGGTGCCGAGCCGGTGGCCGGAGACGTTCAGCACGTCGTCGAGGCGGCCGACGATCCAGAAGTTCCCCTGCTTGTCCCGCCGCGCACCGTCACCGGCGGTGTACATCCCGGGATAGTCCGACCAGTAGGTTTTCCTGAACCGCGCCTTGTCGCCGTAGATCGTGCGGGTCATCGATGGCCATGGCTTGCGGATGACCAGGCGGCCGCCTTCGTTCGGCTTACACTCGTGGCCGGCTTCATCGAGGATTGCGGCATCGATCCCGAAGAAGGGCAGGGTCGCCGTGCCGGGCTTGAGCGGCGTGCAACCGGGGAGGGGAGTGATCATGATCGCGCCCGTCTCGGTCTGCCACCAGGTATCGACGATCGGGCAGCGGCCGCCGCCGATCTTTTCATGATACCACATCCATGCCTCGGGATTGATCGGTTCGCCCACCGATCCCAGCAGGCGCAGGGAGGAGAGGTCGTGCTTCGCCGGGAAATGATCGCCCGCCTTGATGAAGGCGCGGATCGCAGTCGGAGCGGTGTAGAAGATCGAGACACCGTATTCCTCGATCATCTGCCAGAAGCGGCCGAAGTCCGGCTGGTTCGGCGCACCCTCGTACATCACCTGCGTGACACCCATCGCCAGCGGGCCGTAGACGATGTAGCTGTGACCGGTGATCCAGCCGACGTCGGCGGTACACCAGTAAACATCCTCGTCGCGCATGTCGAAGACGTACTTGCAGGTCACATAAGTGCCGGTGAGATAACCGCCGCTGGTATGGAGGATGCCCTTCGGTTTGCCCGTCGAACCGGAAGTATAAAGGATAAAGAGCGGGTGCTCGGAATCGAAGGCCTTCGCCTCGTGCTTGGCGCCGACCTTCGCGGTCTCGTCGTGCCACCAGCTATCGCGACCGGTGGTCATCGCGATCTCCTGGCCGGTGCGCCGATAGACGATCACCGATTTGATCCCGTGGTAGCGCTCCAGCGCCTCGTCGACGTTGTCCTTGAGCGGCACGATCTTGCCCCGCCGCCAGCCGCCGTCAGCGGTAATGATGTGGGTCGCGCCGGAGTCCTCCAGGCGGTCGACGATCGACTCGGACGAGAAACCGCCGAACACCACCGAGTGCACCGCGCCGATGCGGGCGCAGGCGAGCATCGCAACGGCCGCCTCGGGAATCATCGGCATGTAA
Organism: uncultured Haloferula sp.; assembly: GCA_946481625.1. Next base: position 9,466 of record CAMLOZ010000072.1, read on the forward strand.
ACCAGCACGCGGTCTTTCGCCTTCACGCCCTTCGCGAGCAGCACGTTGGCGAATTGGCAGACGTCGCGGTGAAGCTGGGCGTAGGTGATCACCCGCTTGTCGCCGGGCTCGCCCTCGAAAATGATCGCCGCCTTGTTGCGCCGTGCACCCTTCGCGTGGCGGTCCACGCAGTTCTCGCAGACGTTCAGCTTGCCATCCACGAACCACTTGGCCTCAGGCGCCTTCCAATCGAGCACCTTGGACCACGGTTGCCGCCAGGAGAGTTCCTTCGCCTCGCGCGCCCAGAAGACCTGCGGCTTGTTCACGGACTCCTGCCAGAGCTTCTTGTATTGGGCGAGACTGGAAATGCGCGCCTTCGAGGAGAATTCCTTCGCTGGCTTGAAGACGCGGTCTTCGACGAGATGGCTTTCGATCGTGTTGCTCATGGTCCTTGGGTTTCCGGTCGCATGTCGGGTTGCCGGACGTGCGGGAAACTACAAGGCCCCTTTCGCAGGGGGCGACTCAAAATTTGCGTTTTGGAGCCCTCTTCGCAGTCTTTTTCGGGTTATGTCGCGAGCCTGCCGGGCGCGCCGGCCCGGCGGACTTCCGTGCGAACTTCGCGGGAGTCTTCGACCTCCCCGAAGCAACCGGGGGAACCCCTACCTTTCGTGCGGTCTTCTTGGCGGCTTTCTTCGTCGGACGCCGGTCCTGCTTCCGCTTCGGGTTAATCTGGAGGCGCTCGATCTCTTCGGCCTCCAGCGGTCGCCAGGCACCTACCGGGAAGTCGGCCAATTGCAGGGTCCCGATCCGGACCCGGACCAGCCGCTGCACCTGATAGCCCAGCGTCAGGAACATCTGGCGGATCTGCCGCTTCAAGCCGGTTTCCAGCACGATCCGGTAGCGGCGGGAGGAAAGACGCTGCACC
>CAMLOZ010000073.1 GCA_946481625.1 uncultured Haloferula sp.
TCCTCTTCGGACTGGAGAGCCTGATGAGGCGCAGCGGCCAAGGCCGTCATCTGGCGGCGACCGTGATCGAACTCGATGGGGCTCCCGATCTGGCGGCGATCCGGAAGGCCGCGGAGTTGTTAGGCCGGAAGTATCCGGTACTCCATGCACGGCTCGTTCGTGGAGCCGACTTCATCGCCCGCTGGCGACTCGACGAAGCGAAGTCCGCCCCGGTTCCCGTGCGGACCTGGCGTTTGCAGGGTGTCGCGGGCGAAGGCGAAGAAATCGAATCGGTCCATGGCCTGGTGGCACGCTGCATCAACGGCCGCGACATCGACATTCGCTCGGCCGGTCCGAACCTCCACCTGCACGTGATCGCAAGGGGCACCGCGGGTTGGACACTGTTGCTGATCTGGAGCCACTCGCTGCACGACGCGGTGGGCATCGACAAGCTACTGCACGAAATCGCGAGCATCGCAGAGTTTCCGGGGGAGCACAACCCGCAGTCCGGCGGTTTGGATGACCCGCCTGCCGCGGGATCGATGGGCGGGCTCTACAAGCAGGCGGAGCCGATGATGCGCGAGATGCGGACCTTTCCCGCATGGGGCATCCGCTCGCTTCACCGCAAGGGGGTGACGCCGGGAGAGTGCCGTTTCTTCGTCCGGGCTTTCGATCCCGGGGAGACCGCCGCCGTGCGCGCGAAGATGGCGTCCACGGCGGGCGAACTACTGCTGCTGCCGTACTTCGCCTGCTGCGCTTCCCGCGCCGTGCGTGCCGTGATCGCCGCCCGCCACCCGCAGGAACGCGTGGCCATCCTCCTCTCGCTACCGGCACAACGGCAGGGCGATCCCTCGAAGCGCCCGCTGTTCCAGAACCACATGACGGTGTTCACGCTGCTGCTGACGCCGGACGAACTGGAAGAACTGAAACCGGCGACCCGCGCGCTTTACAAGAAGTACGCGGACTTCATGCGCCGGAAACTTCCCGGTGCGATGGATGCTCTGATGCAGATGATGGAGCGCTGCCCGTCCCGCTTCTACAACCTGCCTGCCTTCCACTACCTGAAGGGGGAAGTCTGCTCCTTGTTCCATTCCCACACCGGGACCTTCGCCCCCGGCCTGGAGACCCTCTTCGGCAGCCGCCTGAAGAACGGCTATCATGTGCCCTCCGTCTGCTCCCCTCCCGGCATCGGAATCTTCTTCTCGGAGTATGACGGCCAGCTCACCATGACCGTCTCATGGAAGGACGGCTGCCTTTCGCCCTTGGAACTGGAATTGATGAAGCAAACCCTGAGCGAAGACCTGGGAGTTCCCGTGCCGTGAACCTGATCGAAGAAATCTCCCGCCGCCATGCCCCGGAGAAAGTCGCCGTCGTCAGTGGCGACCGCCGGGTAAGCTACGGCGACTTGTTCCGTCACGCGCGCGAAATCGCGGATCTGATAGATGATCATGGGATCGAGGGACGCATCGCGCGGATCGGGCTGCAATGTCCGAACGGGGTTTCCTACATCGTGCTCTCGATGGGAATCCTGCTCGCGGGCGCTTGCCTGGTGCCGCTTGCGGAAGAGCTGACCGATACGGAGCGCGGCGAGATCGCCTCGACCACGGCGCTCGACCTGATTCTTGCGGCGGACGAACTGCCCTGGCACGGGAGCGGGGAGATCATCGCGGCGGCCGTGGCCGACGGCACGCCGTGGAAGCTTTATCGCGGTGATGGCAGCGCGCCGCAATTCCCTGAAGCAGGATTCCAGGCTCTCAATCCCGCGTTCATCCGCTTCAGTTCCGGCACGACGGGAACGAGCAAGGGCGTGGTGCTTTCGCACGAAACCCTGCTCGCGCGCATCACGGCAGCCAATGCCGGACTCGCAATCGGGCCGGAAGACCGGGTGCTGTGGATGCTGCCGATGGCGCACCACTTCGCCGTCTCCATCGTCCTCTATCTCCATTTCGGGGCGACGACGGTGCTGGAGCATTCCCCTTTGCGCGAGGACATCCTGGCGACGGCGGAGCGCGAGGACGCCACGGTGATCTACGGGTCGCCGTTCCACTTCGCGATGCTGTCGGGGGACAAGGGCGGGTTCAGGTGGCCATCCTTGCGCTTGGCGGTGGCCACGGCGGCGGCGCTGCCGGAGACGACGGCACGGGCTTTCGAGGAGCGGTTCGGGAAGCCCTTGCATCAAGGGCTGGGAATCATCGAGGTGGGGCTTTCGGTTCTCAATCTGGACTCGGCAGGCGCGAAACCGGAGTCGATCGGGAAACCGATGCCTGCCTATGAAGTGGCTTTGTTGGGCGATGACGGCTCGCCGGTCGCGGAAGGCGAGGCAGGCGAGTTCCACGTGCGCGGGCCGGGGCTTCTCGATGCCTACCTGGTGCCGTGGAATCCCTCGCCGCTCCAAGACGGTTGGTTCAACAGCGGTGATCTGGTGCGGCGTGACATGGACGGCGACCTGTTCCTGATGGGACGGAAGAAGTCCGTGATCAACGTCGCGGGGATGAAGGTGTTTCCGGAAGAGGTGGAGCGGGTTTTGAACGGGCATCCGGGCGTGAAGCGTAGCCGGGTGATCGGGCGGATTCATCCGCAGATGGGACAGGTGCCGGTGGCGGAGATCATCCCGGAAAATGCGGAGGATGTGCCGAAGGCGGTGGAATTGCAGCGGTTCTGCAAAGCGGTGCTGTCGGCCTACAAGGTGCCGATGCAGGTCAAGGTGGTGGAAGGCTTGCCAATGACCGCGTCGGGAAAGGTGAGGCGGGAGTAACCCGGGGGAAGCAGGAACCGTCCCTTTTCGGACGCGAAGGATAGCCCAGACGGTTCTTTAGGTGAACGGGCGGTTTTTCGGCTTCGCAGGTTGCGGGGCAGCGAGACATAAAGCGTCCGACGACATGACTGCACCGGATCTCGCCATCATCGGGGCCGGCCCGGCCGGGGCCACATTGGGATCGTTGCTGGCGCAGCGGGGGTTCAAGGTGCTGGTGTTCGATGATGCCAAGCGCCCCGAGCTTCTGGTCGGCGAGTCGCTCGTACCGGCGACCGTACCGGTGATGCGCCGTCTCGGGATCGAGGACCGCGTGGCTGCCTATTCGCAGCACAAGCCCGGGGTGAGTTTCCTGCACCGGAACGGAAGCCGGATCGATTTCAATTTCGGCCCGATCGCGAAGAGTCTGCCGACCTATGCCTATAACATCCCGAGACCGCAGTTCGACAACACGCTGCGGGAGCGCGCGGAAGAACTGGGCGTGCGCTTCGTCACCCAGCGCGCCACAGTCGAGAAGGGCAGCGGCGAGAGGGAGATCCAGCTCAGCGGCGGGACGCTCGCCGAAGCGGGGTTGAACGAACACCCGCGGTTCTTGATCGACGCGACGGGACGCGCGCGGCTTTTCGCCCGCACCTTGGGCATCGGCGCGAAGAGCGGCGAGCGGAGCGATGTCGCCTACTTCGCGCACTTCGAGAATTTCGACCACGATTTCCCGCCGGCGGGGCAGGTGGTCATCAGCATCCTGGAACACGGCTGGAGCTGGCGCATTCCCCTGCCCGGCCGTTTGTCGGTGGGTATCGTGGTCCACAAGGACGCCGCGAAGAACTGGGGAAACAGCGCCGAGGAACGTCTCGACCATGCGTTACGCCATGAACCGTTACTCAAGGAGCATGCGAAGAACGCACGGCGCGTGACGCCGGTGATGACTTACACGAACTACCAGCTCGTCTCGGACCGCGGCCACGGCCCCGGGTGGGCGGCGTGCGGAGACTCCTTCGGCTTTGTGGATCCCATGCTTTCGCCGGGGCTTTTCATGGCGCTGGAATCGGCACGCTTGTTCGAAGAGCATGTCTTCTCGAAAGGCCCCGCTGTGATCAATCGCCCCGGGGAAATGCAGGCGGGCTTCGCGGCGGCGGAGGCCGAGCTTCATGATTGGCACGAGAGTTGGCGGGAGCTCATCCAGCATTTCTACGATGGCGGGATCTTTTCGCTGTACGAGACGGGGACGAAGTTTTCCGCCAAGTTCAAGGGCTGGCCGGGGATCGGATTCATGGAAAGCCACATGACGAAGCACATCGCGTCGATGGCTTCGGGGGCCTTCACGCGCCGCAAGTACAGCCGGGGCCTGGTGAGGTTCATGCGGCAATACATGATGCACGACTGCCGCCCGCCGGAAGACTATGCGGTGCTTCCCGCGAAGGGTTGAGGCCCGTTACGGTTTCAGTTCCTTACGAAGGGGGCCGGGGCGGTTCGTGGTGATGTGGTTCACGCCGAAGCCGATCATCTTCCTGGCGAGGACGACGTCATCCACGGTCCATGAAGTGAGGAGAAGGCCCTTCGACTTCAGGGTGGCGAGCCATGGCCCCTCGACGGGGGAAGCCGCCTTGAACTGGAGGCCCTGCGAGCCACAGGCGGCGAGCTGCTTTTCATAGCCGTCGCGCTTCGCGGGATCCGCGAACTCCTTCAGGTCGCAGATCCAGTGGGCCTGGTAGGCCGGAAGCTCCTTGCGCGAGGCGGCGATCACGTCGGCGTTGAAGGAAATGATCGTCACGCGGGCGGGATCCGCATCCTTTTCCGCGAGGACTTTCTTGATCGGCCCCACGATCTCCGGACCGCATTTGACCTCGAGGAAGAAGCGCTTTCCCGCCGGGATGGTATCGAGGACATCCGCGAGACGGGGCATGGCTTCACCCTTGTAAGCCGGGGATTTCCAAGCGCCGACATCGAGCTTCGAGAGTTCCTTCCACGGCGTTTCGGCAACGACCCGCTTGGTACCTGCCACTCTTTCCGTATCGAAGTCGTGGATGCACACCACCTCGCCATCAGAACTCAGGTGGAAATCGCCCTCGATGCCGTCCGCGCCCTCTTCCCATGCCAGCTTGAAGGCGGCGAGGGTGTTCTCCGGCGCGGCATGCGAGGCCCCGCGATGGGCGACGAGAAGCGGGATATCGGCGGCGGAAGCCATGGCGGTGAGGATTGCCGCAAATGCGGTGGCAGACAGCATTTTCATCAAGCACTGAAACGCGCAGGACCGGACCGGGCTATCGAGAGGCCCCGTGTGACGCTATCTTCACAGCATTTTGAGACAGGTCATGATCGCCGCGCACACCAGCAACCCGATCGCGCCGCCTCCCAAAACGAGGTCCACCATGGTCGTGCGGGGACGATGCGGGGATACCGACTTGGGAAAGACGAGAGCCGCGTAGATCATCCCTGCCACCAAACCACCGGCATGGGCGGCATTGTCGATGAAATGGCTGAACACCACCCCGATCCCGGCTGTTAGTACCACCCCCACGACAAGACGCTTGCGGGCGCTTTCCGGGACCAAGCGGCGGTGGAGGGATTCGAAGACGAGGAGGAATCCCAGCAGCCCCATCAGCCCCCCGGAGGCCCCGATCGAGGGACTGGTCGTGAATCTCGCCGATGCTTCCCCGCCGATCCATGCGGAGATCAGGAAGGACAGCGCGAGGTGGGGCCAGCGTGCGAAGACCTCCACGCGCTTGCCCAAGTAGGCCAAAGCGGAGGCGTTCATGAGCCAATGGACCCAGTGGCCATGGAGGAAGGGCGCGGTGAAGAGCCGCCACCACTCGGTGGCATGGCCGTCGAACTTGGTGAGCCCCGCCATGGCGATCGTGACGCCGAAGGCCCGGGGGTCGCGGATTTCAACATACGCCTGCACGAGCCCGACAAAGGCCAGCAAGCCGAGCAGCAAGCGGGTCGAGGGAGCCTTCTGGATCGACAGCCAGGCCTCGAAGCGCAGCACCCTGCCGTCTTCCACCATCTGCTCGGGAGCCCAACGGCTCGCCCGCTCAAGGCGCTTCCTGCCCCGGTACCAAGGCAGGAATCCGAGAATCAGGAACAGAAGCAGCGCCAACCCGACGGTGCCGCTGGCAAGCATCCGCTCCCGCGCGGCCAGGTGGTAGGCCGCCAAGACCCCCAGGACGGCGGAGAAGACCAGCATCTGCCGCTTTCCCTCGCTGATGTCCCAGCGGGCCCAGCGGATGCGCGCCTCCCGCATGGCGGGGAAGAGTTCGGCGACCTCCTCGGGCAGCACGTAACCCTTCGCGGCAGGCGTCCAGACGAGATCCACCCTCGCCCCGGCATCGTTGACGATCGCTTCGGAGAGCTCTTCGAAGCCGGCGCAGGACACCTTGCGGCCGCGGCGGTCCACCCAGCCCCAGCCGGGTCCCGCTTCGGGAAATGCATCGTCACGCTCCCAGACGGGAAGCTCGGCGTCGGGAGTCATGCTACGAGAAATCAAGCGGGCGGCATGCCGATGTCCAAGGGAGAATGTCAGTCAGTTGCCGCAAGTAGCGGACAAAACAAGGGCGCGGGGCGATGAACACCACGCGCCTTGAAAGTCGGGTCGGATCCGCCCGGGGTTCAGGGTTCTTCGGTCTTCTCCGGTTCCGCAGGCTTGTCGCCTTCCGCCGGCGGAGCCGGGGTGGTTTCCGGGGCCTTCTCTTCTTCGGCCGGCGGGGTGACAGGAGCGGGGGTTTCCGGGGCCGGGGCGGAAGTTTCAACCGGAGCGGGTGCCTCGGCCGGAGGCGTCACCGCTTCCGGAGCAATCGGCGTTTCAGCCGGAGCGATTGAGACGGGTGGAGCCGGCGGCGGCACCTCCGCCACGAAGGACTTGGTCAGGGAGTTCCGCTTCGTGATCAGCACCGCCAGCGTGAGCGTGAGGATGAAGAACAGGGTGGAAAGATAGACCGTGGCCTTCTGCAGGACGTTTGTGGTGCGGGCACCGAAGAGCTGGTCGGTGGCACCCGAACCGAATGCCGCGCCGAGGCCTTCGTTCTTCGGCCGCTGCATGAGGATGATCATGCTCATCAGCAGGCAGACGAGGACGAAAACCACCAGGAGCAGGTCGATGGTGATGCTGAGCCCGGTAATGGCGAGGCAAGTCATGGGGGCGGGACTATATGGCCCGCCGATGCCATGTAAAGAGGGGTTTTCGCGGCGGAAAAGGGGGAGGATTCCGGAGTTCCCGGCCCGTTTCCGGATGACGGAACTTCTCCCTTGGCAGTTGGCAAGCCCGGTCCAAGCTGGCCGCACGATGATCGCAAGGTTGCGCGGGACGGTGCTGGAGGCGTATCCGAATCGCCTTGTGGTGGAAGCGGGAGGAGTCGGCTACGAGGTCCATGTGCCGCTGTCCACCTTCGACCGGCTCCATCCGGTGGAAGGCTCGCCGGTGGATCTGCGGACCCACCTGCACATCCGGGAGACGGCGCACACGCTGTACGGTTTCGCCACGGAGGAGGAACGCGACCTGTTCCTGCTACTGATCGACCGGGTCAGCGGGATCGGCCCGGCGATCGCCATGGCGATCCTGAGCGGCATGCCCGCCGGGCGTTTCAAGGCCTGCGTGGCGGGCGGGGAAACCGGCGAGCTTTCCAAGATCAAAGGCTTGGGCAAGAAGACCGCCGAGCGGATCGTGCTCGAACTCAAGGACAAGGTCGGGATGGCCGATACCTGGCAGGAGGTGGCGAGCGGCCACATGGCCCCGGCGACCGCGGACGCGGAATTGGCGCTGGTGGCGCTGGGCTACAAGCAGGTCGAGGCCCGCAAGGCGGTGCGGAAGGTGCAGGACGAGCAGCCCGGCGCCACGGTGGAGGAACTGATCCGCGGCGCGCTGCGGTCCCTGCAATGAGATGAGCCTGACGCTGGAACAGATCACGGCAGCGATGCCGGAAGGCGGGCTTTTCGACGGCGGCTGGCAGTATTCGCCGCGGCCGCTGAAGCTGACAAAGGCGGAGGCGCGTTTCCTCGGCTCGCTCGGGCATCCGCTGGCGCAGTTCCAACAAGCCTGCGACGAGCTCTACCGGCGCAGCGCGGCCGGAAAGATGCCGGGGTGGATCGCCGAGACGCTCGATACCGGCAAGCCGGCGTGGATGGTGGAATTGCAGCGATCCCCCGGAGCTCGGGACGCCTTGCCCCGGGTGATCCGGCCCGACCTGATCCTCACGGAGGGCGGATTCGCCCTGACGGAACTGGATTCCGTGCCCGGCGGGATCGGCATCACGGCATGGCTTTCCCGTCTCTATGCGGACGCGGGATTCCCGGTGCTGGGAGGGCGCGACGGGATGGTTGCCGGGTTTTCCTCGGTGCTGGCGGACGACGGGGCGATCCTGCTCTCGGAGGAATCCGCCGACTACCGGCGCGAGATGGAATGGCTGGCGCGCGAGGCCGGCGGTGGCCGCACGGTCGAGTCGGCGGAAGAATACATGCCGGACGGCCGGGCGCTGTATCGCTTCTTCGAGTGGTTCGACTGGGAGTCGATCCCTATGGCGCGGACCTTGGCGGAGGCATCGGTGGACGGGTTGGCCCTGACCCCGCCTTGCAAGCCGCATTTGGAAGACAAGTTGTGGCTGGCCCTGCTCTGGACGCCGGCCCTGAAGCCGGTGTGGGAGAAGGCGCTGCGGGGAAGCCACCTGACCCGGGTGCGCGAGATCGTGCCGAAGAGCTGGGTGGTGGATCCGGCTCCCCTTCCCCCTCAGGCCGCCTTGCCGGGACTGGAGGTGAATTCCTGGGAGGAAGTCGCGCGCTTCAGCCAGAAAGAGCGGCGCCTCGTTCTTAAAATCAGCGGCTTCCACGAAAGCGCCTGGGGTTCGCGCGGGGTTCACATTGGCCACGATCTTTCGCAAGCGGAGTGGTCGCAGAAGGTTCACGCCGCGATGGGAGACTTCGGCGAGCAGCCGTGGATCATGCAGGAATTCCGGGAGGGCCGGCTCGTGGAGCATCCGGTCTTCCGCGAGGACGGCAGCACCGAAATGATGAAGGGCCGGGTGCGTCTGTGCCCTTACTATTTCACGGATGCCCAAGGGCACACCTCTCTCGCGGGGGCGCTCGCGACCTTGGCCCCGGCGGACAAGAAGAAGATCCACGGGATGCGGGACGCGGTGCTGCTGCCGTGCGTGGTGGAGTGAAGGGAGCGTGCCTAGACCGGATGGACCTTCAGCCCCGCCAAGTCCGCAAGCTGGGCTTGGCGCTGGTCGTAAGTTACAAACAGGCTGGCTCCCAGCAAAGTGGCCGCGGCGACATGAAGGATGTCCAGCGTGCGGCAGCCGAGCGTGGATGTATGCGCGGTGAGCCGGAGGTAGCGGTCCAGAAGGTCGCTGCGGCCGATCTCCGGCATGTAGTAGAAGCCCGAACTCTGGCGGCGGTTGAAATGGGCAATCTGGCTGGCAGCATCGGCTTCGCTGATCTCCTTCCAAAACACCTTCAGACGTAGCGCATTGGTAAGCTCCATTTCTTGGAGCTCCCAGACCGGCAGAGGGTCGCTCTGCGAGCTGATCAACCCTTGGACATCCGCAGAGCCGGGCTCGATGAGGTAGAGTTTGATCAGGGCGCTGGTATCCAAATAGATCACCAGCGTCCCCCCCGGTTATGGTCGATGGCTTCGCTGCCGGTTTTGCCCTTCGCCTGCAGCGCGGTGGCGAGATGGTCGTCCCATTTCACGACTTGGCGCGGTGTCGCGGGGACAATGCGGACGGACGGCTTGCCGCGGCTAAGCACCTCGAAGGTCTCGCCTTGCTGGACTTGACGCTCAATCTCCGCCCAGTTGGCCTTCATTTCCCGCACCGATACCGTCTTCATTTCACAAAACAGATAACCAAAGTTTCACATTTTGTAAAACAAGATTGCTGACGCGACCACTCCAATCGGCCTTCCGCCCCGGCATCCGGGCTGCTTTAGTGGCCGCGCCGATGACCGAACTCCCACCGACCCGCGAGCAGCTCCGCCTTGAAGGCTTCGAGCTGATCGACGAAACCCTTTCATTTCTCGTCGCTTGCCTCGGTGACGCCCTCAAAAGCCTGGGGGAAGAATCGCTGATTCCCTACCTGCCGTGGTCGGGAACAGTCCCGGAAAGCCATCCGCCGGATGGCACCCAGCAGCTCTACTCGATCGGCTTCCAATTGCTGAACATGGTGGAGGAACGGGTGGCCGCCGCGATCCGCCGGGAGCGGGAGAAAGTGCTCGGGGCGGAGTCGATCCGCGGGCTGTGGCCGCGGGCGCTGCGCGACATGGCCTCGCTGGGGCTGGGACCGAAGGAGATCCTGGCGGTGCTGGCGGACATCGATGTCCAGCCGGTGCTCACGGCACACCCGACCGAGGCAAAGCGGGCCTCCGTCCGCGAGCGGCACCGCGCGCTCTACGAGGAACTCGTTCGCAACGAGTACCCGAAATACACCGACCGCGAGCGGCGGCGCATCCGGGAGCGGATCGTGACGGCACTGGAGACGCTGTGGCGGACCGGGGAGATCCATCTGGTGCGGCCGGACATCTTCCGCGAGATGCGCGATGCGATCCACTATCTGCGCGACCTTTTCCCTTCCGCGCTCAACCGGCTGGATCTCCGCACCGGGCGATCCGTGTCCGTGCGCCCCGGC
>CAMLOZ010000074.1 GCA_946481625.1 uncultured Haloferula sp.
CGTGTGCAAGCGGGACCGCGAGTCGAGACGGAGGCTGCGGGAGAGGGAGGAGAACGGCCGGACGGGCACACAGCTTTCCGAAGCGAGGACGAAGTGCGTGATATCGGTATCCCCGAGAGCCTCCCGGATCATGGCCAAGGTCGCTTCCACGAGGGAGATGGCTCCCCACTCGGTGGGCACGCGGTTGGAGATCTGCCGATCGAGCAAGAGGGAGTCGGGCGGGAGCTCCTCGGGGTGCTTGGTGTGCGCATACACGCGCGCCCGGGAACCGGCGGAGGCGAGGTAATCCCGCCAGATCGCGGGCAGATTCAAATCGCCGCGCGTGAGAAACAAGAAGCCAACGGTGGGTTCGTCCGCGGGGAGAGGGCAGGACCAGTAAGGATCATTCGGACTGACCGGGAAATGGATTTTCCCGGGAACAAAGGACACCGGGCCCCTCCAATGCCAAGTGGAGTCGCTATACCAGCGGCCCTCCTGCCCGGCAGGCGTGAATGAACCGTTGCCGCCGAAATCGCTGATTCGCAGGCCGGCACGATTTACCAAGGTGGGGATGACCGCCTCGGGGTGGCCTGTCCAAGCTTCCGACAAGCCCCGGAGGATGACTTCGGCGGCGGTCCGGCTCAAGCGGACCAGAGGGAGCAACGCAGCCAAGGCCTGGGGAAAGGGGTCCTCCCCGTCCGGTGCGGCGAGGCTCGTCCACCAGGTCCAATCCGGGTCCTCGGAGTGACGGCGTACCGAGGTCGCCAGGAAATCCGCGTCGTTATCTTCGAAGGCGGCCTCGAATGCATCGAAGCCCCCGTCAAAACGCACCCATTCGTCAACAAACCAGAAGCGCTGGGCATCCGACTCCAAAAACTGCTCCAAGGGTGAAATGAATTCCGAGATTTCCATCAGGGGGAAGGGTGAAACGGGATCTGTCGAGCTATCTAACGGGATATGGGTGGAAGGAGAGGCTTCGGTCGCATGGCATGCCCTTCGACGGTGCGATTGCTTGCAACTTCCCGTGGCCGTGGAGGCCAAGAAAAAGCCGAAGCATCAAGCCCGGGACTCCCGGCGGCATGAATGAACACGATGGTGGTCGATATCAGAAAAAAGGCGTGCCCCTCACGCGCGGGATGGAATGCAGCCGTTGATTCGGGCGCAAGAATAACTTTGCGGTGGGGACCTCCTCCGTAACTGGGGGTGCGCTCCGGGCCGGGGGGCTTCGATGTATCCGGAAGATAGGGCCGGGGAGAGGTGTGTTTTGCCGCCCGGGGCAATCCGGCCTGGCGGCAGAACGGCTCTGAAACCTCGCGTGGACCGGAGATCCGGTTACAGTCTTCCCATGGGAAAGTCGAATCCGGTGAAACTCGCACCTGTTCTTGTTTTTACGGGTCTCTACATGGCCGTCATCACGGCGGTTTGTCTCGCGGCGGGAACCCCGGGGTTGGGGATGTATCTCGGATTGATGGCGGTGTTGATGCCGGTGCTATACCGGGTTCACCGGAGCTATCCGCTAGGGGCGGGACTGTTGTGGTCGTTCAGCGTCTGGGGGCTCGTTCACATGGTCGGGGGGCTGGTGCCAATTCCCGCGGAATGGAGCAAGGAGGGGGAGCACTCGGTATTTTACAGTTGGTGGCTGATCCCGGGGCACCTGAAGTATGATCAGGTCGTCCACGCCTACGGATTCGGCATCACGACTTGGCTATGCTGGCACATTTTGAAAGGGGCGCTCCGGTCTCCCGATGGTTCGCCGGTGCGGGCGACCTTCAGCGTGCTGATCCTGTGCGTGGCCGGGGGAATGGGCTTCGGGGCGCTGAACGAAGTGGTGGAATTCATCGTCACGCGGGTAAAACCCGACACGAACATCGGCGACTACACGAACCTGGGTTGGGACTTGGTTTCCAACCTGGTCGGGGCGTGCGTGGCTGCGGCTGTGATCGCGCTCGGCAACCGGGATCCCCTCGGGTGAGGGGGCATGGGCCGCCGCGATGACACTCATTGGATCAAAGCACCAAGAAAATCCGGTTTCCCGTGTCACACTATCGTGGCCCGGACTCAATCTGGATCGGGATCATTTCACCCCGCGCACGCATGAAAGCATTTCGATTTCTCGGAGCCGTCCTTTTCGCTTGGATCGTATCCATGGCCAACCTGCATGCCGGACCGCGCGATGCGGAGTGGGCCAAGGTCGAGGAGGCCCGCGCGAAGCAGCAGCCGCGCACCGTGATCGAACTTCTCACGGGAATTGAAAAGGCCGCCTTCGCCGACGGCTCGTGGGCGGAAGGGACACGCGCCCTGGCGACCCGCATCGCCACCGAAGCCGCGATCGAAGGCCTTGCCCTGCCGGTCAAGAAACTCGAAGCCGCGATCGACACCGCACCCGAGCAGGCGCGACCGGTGCTGCGCGCGCTTTCCGCACGTTGGCTGGCGGGTTACTTCCAGCAAAACCGCTGGCGCTTCATGCAGCGCAGTTCCACCGCCGCGCCCGTGGGCGAGGACTTCGAATCCTGGGACCTTGCCCGGATCCTGAGCGAGGTGGATAGCCGGCTCCAACGCTCGCTTGCCGATGCGGAGGCGCTCAAGAAGGTGCCCGCGGCGGACTTCGCGGAGATCCTCACGACGGGGGCCTTGGGCGACGGTTTGCGGCCGACGATGTATGATTTCCTCGCGCACACCGCGCTGGAGTTCTATTCCGCGGAGGAGGTCGCGGTGTCGCGACCGGTCGGGGACTTCGACATCGCCGCCGATTCTCCCGTCTTCGGCAGGCCGGAAGAGTTCCTCGCGTGGAAGCCGCAGACGGGCGACGGGACATCGCCGAAAGCGCGCGCGCTCGAGATCTATCAGGACCTCCTGGCATTCCACCAGGGTGACGCCGACAAGCGCGCGTTCCTCGGTGCCGATCTGGAGCGCCTCCGCTGGGCCGGGGGAACGGCGGGGGTGGATGGGAGGGAAGCGCGCCAGGAGCAGGCGCTGCGGCGTTTCATCGAGACGAACGCGGCCCATCCGCTGAGTGCCTGGGCGCGGATCGATCTCTCGGAGCTGTTGCGGGAGCGCGAGCAATCGAAGGAAGCGCATGCCGTCTTGAAGGCGGGGTCGGAGGCGTTTCCCGATAGCCCCTTCGGCAAGCTCTGTGCCAACGGCGTGAAGCTTCTCGAACAGCGGGAGCTCCTGCTCAGGACCGAGTCGCATTGGACCCCGGCGGGAGAAGGCATCCAAGTGGTTCACCGCAATCTCAAGAAAATCTGGTTCCGGCTCTACAAGGGGGAGTTCATTCCGGGTGCCGGGACCTTGGATGCCGACCCGGTGCCGGAGCATCCGGCCGGGCAGCCGTTGCGGGCGTGGGACACCGCTCTGGTGGACGAGGGCGACTTCATCAGGCGGACGGCCCGCATGAAGGCTCCGGCCGATCTGCCGCCGGGTTACTATGTCCTTCAGGCCAGTGCCCGCGAGGATTTCTCGGATCAGGACAACGTGATCGCGGCGGTCGGCATCCATGTCACCCCGCTTGCGATCATGACCCATTCGAAAGGCAGGGACGGCCTCGAGGGCAGCGTGGTCGATGCGGTGACGGGAGCGCCCCAGGCGGGTGTCGATGTAAGCGTGTGGACCGTGGAGCCCGAGGGGGCGGGCAACCGGCAGCCGCGTGTGATCCAGCTTTCCGCAAAGACCGGTGAGGATGGCTATTTCGAGATCAAGGGCGGCTTGCAGAACCGCTACCTCGCGGTCGCCGAGCGGGATGGAGCACGTGCGATCTCGCGAACCTGGTATGGCGGCTATTATGGCGAGAATCCGCGGCCGTCCCGGCCGGTCGTCATTTTCACGGACCGCTCGATCTACCGTCCGGGGCAGACCGTTCACTTCAAAGGCATCTGGTGCGAAATCGATCCGGCCAAGGGAAAGTATCATGCCTTGCCGGATCGCGCGGGCACCGTGGTGTTCCGCGACCCGAACGGCAAGGAGGTCGCGAAGCTGCCGGTGGCGACGAACAAACGTGGCTCCTTTTCCGGCACTCTCATCGCCCCGGAGGGCAGCGTGCTCGGCATGTGCACGATCATGGTGCCGGAATCGACCGGGGGCTCGCCTGCTTACGTCCGGGTGGAGGAATACAAGAGGCCGAAGTTCTTCACCGAGATCGATCCGCCGGCGGAGGCTGCGGCGCTGGGCAAAGTGGTCCGGGTCAAGATCAAGGCGGAGGCCTACACGGGAGCACCGGTGGACGCGGCGAAGGTCGCGTGGCGCGTCACCCGCACGACCCGGTTGCCGCTGTGGATGCGCTGGTGCTGGTGGTACCCGCCGATCAAGGCCAACGCGGAGGAGATCGCCCACGGCGTCACGGAGACGGATGCCAGCGGGACCGTGACGATCGAGTTTGTCGCGAAGCCCGATTCCACCGTGAAGGAGGACATCGAGCCCGTCTTCGATTTCACGGTGACCGCCGACGTTACCGACGCCAACGGCGAGACGCGTTCAGCCACCCGCTCGGTCCAGGTGGCCTACACTGCGCTGAAAGCCGATCTAACAACCGATACCTGGCTGGAGGCGGGCAAGGAGTCCGAACTTCGCATCCGCACCGCGTCGCACGATGGAGAAGGTCGCGCGGCGACGGGGATCCTCAAGATCCACCGGCTCAAGGAGCCCGCAACCTGTCCACGCCCGGAGAATAACAGGGATCCACGTTTCGGCCATGGTTTAGGTGAAGAGGAAGGCGATCCATCGCTGCCGTCCACCGACCCCGACAAGTGGGAGCCCGGCGATGTGGTCGCGGAGATCCCGGTGGAGACGGACAAGGAAGGGAAGGGGATCGTGAAGCGGGCCCTCGACGCGGGTGCCTACCGCCTGATCTTCGAGACCAAGGACGCGAACGGCAAAGCCGTCCGTGCGCTTCTGGGCATCCAGGTCGTCGCCACGGATGCCGCCGATTTCCCGACCATGAGTCCGTTCTACACCGGCTCTCCTTCGTGGTCGGTGGAGCCGGGCAACGACGCCGTGCTGGTCTGGGGCAGCGGCCACGCGAAGGTGCGTGCTTGTATCGAGTGGAGCGTTGCCGGCAAGCTATTGAAACGCGAGTGGTCGGCGGACGGCCGCACCCAGCAGGCATTCCGTCTGCCGGTCGTGGAGGAGTATCGCGGCGGCATCACCGTGCGGGTGTGGCAGGTCGCGCAGAACCGGCTGCACCAGTTCCAGCGCAGCATCGACGTGCCTTGGACGAACAAGACCCTGAAGTTGCGCTGGGAGCATCTCGTTTCGAAGCTGGAGCCGGGGGCCAAGGAGACTTGGACCGCGGTGATCGAGGGGGCGGGTGGCGAGGCGGCCGTGGCCGAGATGGTGGCGACGCTGTATGATGCTTCCCTGGATGCCTTTGTCCCGCATTCCTTCCGCGATTTCTCTTACTTCCTCCGGCGCGAGTGGAATCACGGTCCCCCTTGGCAGTATGGCAGCCGCTGGCAAGAGTTCCGGGCGCAGTCCAGCTTTCGGGACCTGAAGCTTTTCTCCCTTGGCGAGCCGTTCCGCCGCTTTCGCCCGGAGCTTGATATCGTTCGCTGGCGGACCTATTCGCGAATGGCCGGCGGCGGTGCGGGTGTCGGTTCGGGACGCCGTCAGTTCGGCATGCTCCAGGAGGACAGTCTGGATGCCTTTGCGGACGCGGTGCCGATGGAAGGAGTTCCCGCCGCACCCTCGGTCGCTGCGAAGTCGGCCTTGGCCGCGGGCGTGGCCGAACTCGCCGATACGGGGGGGCGCGAGCCCGGACAAGCGCCCGCTCCGAAGGTGGACCTCGGGCAGGTCGCCGCGCGAGCCAATCTTCAGGAGACCGCTTTCTTTTTCCCCGATCTTGTCAGCGGAGGCGATGGCAAGGTCCGGATGACTTTCACCGTGCCGGAGGCGCTCACCAAGTGGCGCTTCCTCGGGCTGGCCCATGACAAGGACCTTCGTTCCGGTCTCTTGGATGGCGAGACGGTGACGGCGAAGGACCTCATGGTGCAGCCGAACCCGCCGCGTTTCCTGCGCGAGGGCGATGAACTCTGGTTCACCGTCAAGATCACCAACCAGAGCGACAAGCCGCAGGAAGGCACCGCGCGGCTGACCCTTGCGGATGCGGCCACCGAGGCGGACAAAACCGCTGCGTTGGGGATCGTCGTGCCGGAGCAGGCGTTCTCCGTGCCCGCCAGGGAAAGCCGCACTCTCAAGTGGCGGGTGCTCGTCCCCGATGGCGCGGGCTTCCTCCGCTACAAGGCGGTGGCATCTTCCGGAACCGTCAGCGACGGCGAGGAGGGCTGGCTTCCGGTCATCCCGCGCCGCATCCTGGTCACGGAATCGCTCGCACTGCCGATCCGCGATGCGGGCAAGAAGCAGTTCGAGTTCGACAAGCTTCTCAAGAGCGGCGGGTCGGACTCCTTGGAGAATCGCTTCCTCCATGTCCAGGTCGTGTCGCAACCCGCTTGGTATGCGGTGATGGCACTTCCTTACCTGATGGAGTTTCCCCACGAGTGCTCCGAGCAAACCTTCAACCGCTATTATGCCAACGCGCTGGCCCGGAACATCGCGGGTTCCGATCCCAAGGTGCGCCGGATCTTCGATCAGTGGAAGGCTGGTGGAAAGGCGCTCGATAGCCCATTGATGAAGAATCAGGATCTCAAGGGTATTCTGTTGGATGAGACACCTTGGCTCGCCGAAGCGAAGAACGAGTCGGAAGCCCGCCGCCGAGTCGGTTTGCTCTTCGACGACAATCACATGGACCGCGAGTTGGAGCGTGCCCTCGCGAAGCTGAATGCGATGCAGCTCGGCAGCGGCCTCTGGCCGTGGTTTCCGGGTGGACGCGGCGACGAATACATCACGCTATACATCGCCACCGGCTTCGCCCGTCTCCGCGCCCTCGGCGTGGAGACCGACATTACCTCTGCCCTCAAGGCGCTTGATGCGCTGGATATCGGTTTTGCCGGACGCTACCAGAAACTGGTGGAGAACAAGCTGCTCGACCGCAACAACCTCGATTCCCATATCGCGCTCTATCTTTACACCCGCAGCTTCTTCCTGAAGGACAAGGCGCTGCAGGGAGAGGGCAAGGTCGCCTTCGACTACTTCACCGGTCAGGCCCGCAAGCATTGGACCACGCTCGGCAGCCGCATGTCGAAAGCCCATGTGGCGTTGGCCCTGCATCGTCTCGGCGACAAGGAGATTCCCTCGCTTGTCACCCGTTCGCTGAAGGAACACGCGGTAACCGGGGAGGAACTCGGCATGTATTGGAAGGACAACGAAGGCGAGGGCTGGTGGTGGTGGCAGGCTCCAGTTGAAACCCAGGCGATGATGATCGAGGCGTTCCGCGATATCGACAAGGACGAGAAGGCCGTCGAGGACTGCCAGGTCTGGCTCATCAAGCAGAAACAGGTGCAAGACTGGAGGACCACCAAGGCCACCGCCGATGCCGTTTATTCCTTGCTCCGTGGGGGCAAGAACCTGCTGGCCTCCGATGCGCTCCTGAAGATCTCGCTGGGAGGTCAGGAAGTGAAACCCGAATCGGTCGAGGCCGGCACCGGCTTCTACGAGAGCCGCTTCGTCCAGGGCGCGGTGAAGCCGGAGCTCGGCAAGATCGCGTTGGAGAAGACTGACAAGGGCGTGAGCTGGGCCAGCGTTCATTGGCAGTATCTCGAGGACATGGCGAAGGTAACCCCGCACGATGCCACTCCTCTCCATCTCGAGAAATCCCTCTTCCTTCGCAAGAACACCGACAAGGGACCCGTCCTCGTGCCGGTTGAAGGCGCGGTGAAGGTGGGCGACGAGCTCGTGACCCGTGTGGTGCTCAAGAACGACCGTGCGATGGAATACGTCCACCTCAAGGATCTGCGCGGCAGCGGCACCGAGCCGGTGAATGTCCTCAGCGGCTACCGCTGGCAGGATGGGTTCGGCTACTACGAGGTCACCCGCGATACTGCCAGCCACTTCTTCATCGACCGGCTGCCGCCCGGCACCCATGTCTTCGAGACCAGCGTCCGGGTCCAGCACGCGGGCAAGTACCAGACCGGCATCGCCGAGATCCGCTGTATGTATGCGCCGGAGTTCAATGCCCATAGCGGCAGTGTTCCAGTCACCGTGGAATAAATCATGCGCGTCGCGATCCAAGCATGCATGCTGGGGCTGTTTGCGGTGGCCGGCTGCCGCGGTCAGGAAACCGCTTATGTGGAGAAGTCAGCGTTGTCATCTGCTCACGCGACTCAAGCCGCAGCGGCGGATGAACGCTTCGTTTATGTTGTCTCAAGCAAGCGGATCGCTAAGCTGGATCGTGCGACGGGGTCGGAACTCGCTCTGAGCGAGGGCAAGGCGTCGCATCTGAACAACGCGATCATCCTTGGAGGGAAGATCTATTCCGCGCATTCGAACTTCCCGCTGAAGCCGGACCAGAGCGATATCCGTGTGCTAGATCCGGAGACCATGAAATTGGAGGTCTTCCATCGCTTCGAGAACCCTCCCGGCAGCCTGACATGGGTGCTCAAACGCGGGAGCGACTGGTGGTGTCATTTCGCGGGCTACGGCACGGAGAAGGCAAAGTCCTGCCTGGTCCGATTTGATGCCGGGTGGAAAGAAACCGGGCGCTGGGCCTATCCGGCGGAACTGATGAAGGAATGGGGCGCGATGAGCTTGTCGGGCGGCGTCTGGTTGGGTGAAACGCTGCTCGCGACCGGTCATGACAAGAAAGTCATCTATCGGCTGACGGTCCCCCCGCCGGGTGCTGCGGTCGAATGGATTGGCGTGATGGCGTCGCCGTTTCCAGGGCAGGGGATTGCGGCGGATCCGAAGACGGGCGGCTTGGTTGGGATCGATCGCAAGCGGAAGGTCGTGATCTTCGCGGAGATGGCGCGGCAAGCGGTGCCTTGAGGTCGGACTTATTCACAATCGGTCCGAATTCCGCGACTTGCTCTTGCAATTTTACGCCGCTTGCCACGCGGAATTTCGGAAGGGTAAACTGACCGTCCGACCATGAGTGACGTCCCGAACGAAGCAGCCGCCCAACACATCGCCACCATTTCCAAGGAGATTGGCATCTCCGCCTCCTCGGTGGCGGCGACCGCAAAGCTCCTCGCCGAAGGGGCGACGGTTCCGTTCATCTCCCGCTACCGCAAGGAAGCTACCGGCTCGCTCGATGAAGTGCAGATCCAAGCCGTCCGCGACCGCATGGTGCAACTCGCGGAGCTCGATGCCCGCCGCGTCTCGATCGTCAAGTCGCTGGAAGAACGCAACCTTCTCACTCCCGAGCTGAAGAAAAAGATCGATGCCGCCGCTACGATCACCGTCCTCGAAGACATCTTTGCACCTTTCCGCCCGAAGCGTCAGACGCGCGCGACCAAGGCGAAGGAGAAGGGCCTCGAACCGCTTGCCGAGTGGCTGCTCGCCAACCAAGCCGCCGACCCTGCCGAGGAAGCCGCGAAGTATGTGGATGCGGAGAAGGAAGTGGCGGACGCGAACGACGCACTCGCCGGAGCCCGCGATATCATCGCCGAGCGTGTGGCAGACGACGCCGCGCTGCGCGGCCGGGTCCGCCGCGTCTACGAAGAGGAGGCTACGGTTTCCTCCAAGGTGATGTATGGCAAGGACACCGACCCGGAAGCAGCGAAGTTCCGCGACTACTTCGAATGGAGCGAGCCCTTCAAGAACATCCCCTCCCACCGCATGCTGGCGATCCGCCGCGGTGAAAAGGAGAGCTTCCTGATCATGCGGATCGAGGTGCCGCTGGAGCGGGTAAGCCGCATGGCGGAACCGGAGTGGGTGACGGGCCGTGGCCCTGCCGCCGAGCAAGTGCGCCTCGCCGTGGAAGACGGCTGCAAGCGTCTCCTCATGCCCTCGATGGAAACCGAGATGCGCCTTGCGGGTAAAAAGTCCGCCGACGAGACCGCGATCCGCGTCTTCGCCGATAACTTCCGCGAGCTTCTCCTTGCGTCGCCGCTTGGCCGCAAGCGTACGCTCGCCATCGACCCGGCATTCCGCACCGGCTGCAAGACCGTCGTCCTCGATGCGCAAGGGGCCTTGCTGCATCACACGGTTCTCTATGCGACCGCTGGCTCGAACAACCAGCTCTACGAGGCCGCGGTCGAGCTTGCCGGTCTCGTCGCGAAGTACAAGGTCGAGGCCATCGCCATCGGCAACGGCACTGCCAGCCGCGAAACGGAGGCCTTCGTTCGCAAGCTCAAGCTGCCGACCTCGATCCCGATCATCATGGTCAACGAGTCCGGCGCCTCGGTTTACTCGGCTTCGGAGGTGGCGCGTGAAGAATTTCCGACGGAAGATGTCACGGTGCGCGGCGCGGTCAGCATCGGCCGTCGCCTGATGGATCC
>CAMLOZ010000075.1 GCA_946481625.1 uncultured Haloferula sp.
CGAGCCCGGGCCGAAGAACAGCGTGATCGCGAAACGCTGGAAGGAAATCGTGGGGGAGATCCCGGATGCCCAAGCGTTCTCGATCTTCAGCCAGCGCGGCGGGGGGTTCCGGGGCGGCGGTGACAACCTGGAGGCAATCGAGATCGAGCTGCGAGGCCCGGCCTCCGAGGTTCGGGACGATGTGGCGGAAAAGATGGAGGAACTGCTGGAATCCTACCCGGGCATCGCCGATGCTTCGGCGGATGTCGGCCGGGGCCAGAACGAGCTGCACATCACGATCAAACCGGAGGGCATCGCGCTCGGCTTGACCCAGGACGAACTTGCCCGGCAGGTCCGCAGCGCGTTTTTCGGGGATCAGGCCCAGCGGGTCCAGCGCGGTCGCGACGACATCCGGGTGATGGTGAGACTTCCGCTGGAGGAACGGCAATCGCTCCACACGCTCGACCGGCTGCACATCCGCACGCCCGCCGGGGGGAATGCGCCATTTCACAGCGTGGCAGATGCGACCTATGTTCCGGCGCGCTCGGATATCCGCCGGATCGACGGGGCACAGGTCATCGAAGTGCGGGGCCGGCCGGTCGATGAAACGGTGAACGTGGTGGAGATCGCACGGGACATCACGCCGCGGCTGGACTCGATCCTCAACGAGCATCCGGAGCTGTCCTGGCGCTTTGACGGGTATGTGGCCGAGCATGAGGAAACGACGCGGAAGACGATTTACATTTCCATCGGTCTCTTCCTTGCCCTGTACGGCCTGCTGGCGGTGCCCTTCAAATCGATGACCCAGCCGTTCATCGTGATGCTCGCGATCCCGTTCGGGATCATCGGAGCGCTGGCGGGGCACCTGGTGCGGGACATCACGCCGTCGTTCCTCTCGATTTTCGGCATGCTGGCGCTGGCGGGGGTGGTGGTGAACGATTCGATCGTGCTGGTGGATTTCATCAACCAGCGGCGCGCGGAGGGCAAGGGCCTGTTCGACTCCGTGGTCGAGTCCGGGGCGAGGCGCTTCCGGCCCATCCTGCTGACCTCCCTGACCACCTTCGCGGGCCTGCTGCCCCTGATCCTGGACGACTCGATCCAGAACCAGATGCTGGTGCCGATGGCGGTCTCGCTCGGCTTCGGCCTGCTTTTCGCAACGGCGATCACGCTGTTCCTGATCCCGGCGTCCTATCTGGTGCTGGAAGAATTCCTCGGAATGATCCGCCGGTCATGGCAATGGTACCGCGCGCCCTTCGCGTCCGGGGAGGAACCGGAGAAAGGCGAGTTGTTATGACCAGTTGCCAAGCGCGGGGATGGGTCTAAACTGCGGCACTTCCATGGTCAGCCACGCTTCCGACTCCCTCCCTTCCGCCTCCCCCGACTACGATGTGGTGATCTTCGGCGGAGCCTTTTCGGGATCGGCGCTGGGCTTGCTGCTGAAACGGGCCCGCCCGGAGACACGGGTGCTCATCGTGGAGAAATCGGAAGCCTTCGACCGCAAGGTCGGCGAGTCCACCTCGGAGGTGGCAGGCTGCTTCCTCACGCGGGTGCTGGGCCTCTCCCACTACCTGGCCTGCGAACATTTCCAGAAGCACGGGTTGCGGATGTGGTTCACGACGCCGGAGAACGACTGTCCGAACTGCTGCTCGGAGATCGGGCCGAACTCGCAGGCGCGCTTTCCGACCTATCAGCTCGACCGTGCGAAGCTCGACCTGCACATGCTGGAGATGGCGGGCAGGGAGGGCTGCGAGATCCTGCGTCCGGCCACCATCAAATCCTTCGAGCTGAACGGCGCGGGGAAGAACGTGGTGGTGCTCAAGCACGAAGGCGAAACGCGGACGATCACCGCGGGCTGGGTGGCGGATTGCTCGGGGAAGGCATCGCTGGTCGCGCGGCAACGCGGGACTTGGAAGAAGCTGGAGGATCACCCCGTGCACTCGATGTGGGTGCGATATGCCAACGTGATGACGCTGGATTCGCACGAGGCGCGGGTGAAGGCACCCTGTTTGAAGGATGGTCCCTCGGTGGCGCGGGCGAGCGCGACGAATCACCTGATGGGCCGCGGCTGGTGGTCGTGGATCATCCCGCTTTCGAACGGCGACTTTTCGGCCGGGGTGACCTGGGACGAACGGATCTTCACGCCCCCTTCGGAAGGACCTATCGGCGAACGCCTCAAGCAACACATGCTGAGCCATCCCATCGGCAAGCTGATGTTCGAAAACGCGGAAGCCATCGAAAACGACGCCCGCATCTACAAGCATCTTCCCTACTACTCCACGGAGGTTTGCGGCGACGGCTGGATCCTCGCCGGGGATGCCGCCGGGTTCATGGACCCCCTCTACTCGCAGGGTCTGGACTACTGTGCGCACGCGACCTACTGCGCGCATAATATCATTCTGAAGGCGCTGAACGGTGAGTGCGTGAAGATGGCACTGGCCCATCACAACGAGATTTACCCGCAGTCCTACCAGCGCTGGTTCCACGGGCTCTACCGGAACAAGTACCAGTATCTCGGCGATGGGGACCTGATGCACGCGGCCTTCCTGATGGACATCGCGGCATATTTCATCGGGCCGGTGCGGGCGGTGTATGCGGACACACACCGCGAGTATTCCACGATGCCTTACAACGGCCCCGGCGGCGCGGTGTTCGCGAAGTTCATGCGCTTCTACAACCGGCGGCTCGAAACCATCGCCCGCAAGCGGCTCACCGCGGGAACCTACGGGAAGAACAACCTCAAGCACCGCCATCTGGTGCGGGTACCCTTCGAACCGAACATGAAGGCGGTGCGGCACCTCCTCGGCGGCATGAAGGTGTGGCTGAAACTGGAGGTGGAGACGATGTTCACGAGGCCGGTGGAGGAATTGCCCGAGCCGGCGATGACTCCGACGCCAACCGCCGCGAAGACGCGGATGGCAGAGGCCCAGTAGCGAAGCCAGGGCCTGAAGGATGAATTGAATGAAATCGGGCGGACCTGCGTTCAATATAGATCCATTTTGCTGCCCATGAGAATCCTGCTGATCGCGTCTCTCTCACTCATTCAGATCGCAACCTCGAGTGACGAGCGGATGATTCCGCCACAAGCGATCGTATTGAAGATTCCCGGCTTCGGAGTGGAGGCTGCGATCGAGAGTGGAGACAAGTTCGGCTTGGTGCTTTCCTTGGACGGAAAGCTGCTGACCATACCCGCTGAGGAAATCGCAGGGATTAAGGATATTCATACGAAAGACGCGGGCTTCCTCACTGGCGTGGGCAGTGGAGGCCCCATTCCCCAAGATCATCTCCGGACTTCGGGCTTCATCTTCTCTTTCGCCTACGGCGGATCCTACGATCACGGAAAAGAGGACGGAGATGAAGTGCGCGTCTACAAGCGCTGCAGGCTGCATTTCGGGCCTAACGGGATCTTTGAACAAATCGAAAAGCAGATACCGTTCGGCGAATTCAAGAACCAGTGGCAGCTCTTGGCGAAGCCAGCGGGCAGAGAAGAATATGACAATGGAATCGTCGATTCGGTTCAGGCACCCATGAAATAGCCAACTCGTTCAGGGTTTTATAAATCGTCGCATTGGAACGATGAATCGGCACCTCTCACGCTTCTCCCTTCCCCCGAGCATGCCATCCCGGCAGCAGGAAGATCGAAACCGCCATGCTGAGCAGGATGCCGATGACGGCCACTTGCCCGAGGCTCACCAGCGCATCGCTCGACGAGAAGCACAGCGAGCCGAAGCCGATGACGTTCGACGCACCGCAGAAGAGGAGCGCCTTTCCGGTGCCGTTCCAGAGTTCCTTGAAGCACATGCCGGTGCGCTTGAGGGAGAGCGTGACATGGATGGCGTAATCGATGCCCGTGCCTAACAGGAGCGGCGTGGCCATGAGGTTGACGAAATTCCACTTGAGGCCGAAGAGCCGCATGACGGCGAGCATGACGACGGTGCTGACCGCCATCGCGAACAGGGCGAAGGCGACGTCCCGGAAGCGGCGGAAGATGAAGGCCATCATGCCGATCAGGAGCGCGCCCATCGGGACGAGCATCTTGCCCATGTCATCCTTCACGAGGCCGGAGATGGCGGGCTTGAAGAGGCTCCAGCCACTGAGCCAGATGCCGTCGCCGTTGAGGGCGCGGAGGCGCGGGTAGCCATCGGTGGCGGGGCCCACTTCATCGGCGGGTATCAGGGAGCCGAGGACAAGGCCGCCGCCTTTGTCGTCGCGCTGGATGAAGAGGCGCATAATCTCGCGGGCGGCGGGCGAGCCGGGGTAAAAGGAGCCGGCCTGTGAGGCGGCTTCGCCGAGCCGTTCGAGGACTTGTTTGCCGAGTGCGGTGCCTTCCTCGGTGAAGCCGGTTTCGTCGGCTTCCGCGAGCAGGCGCGGGCCTTCCTTCGAGAGGGCGAGCATCACCGGGGCATTCGCGCGCTGGCGCTCCGGATCGGGCCACCAGCCGGAGGGCAGTTCGCTTTCCAAGAGGACAGCCTCCGCCTTGCCTTTCGCGAGGCGCGACTCGGCCTCGCGGATGCGGGATAGCATTTGCGTGTCCTCATCGGCCTCGATCACCACGCGCAGCAGCCGCGAATCGCGGTCGGGGAATTTCTCCCGCATGCGGTCGAAGGACTGCATCGCCACGCTGTTGCGGGGGCGCATGATGTTCGAATCGTAGGTCAGTCCCGGCAGTCCCAGGACGGCGAGCACCACGAGAGCCAGCGCGACCAGGGCGCCGGTGAAGATCCACGACTTCTTCCGCCGCGGGAGCCACTTCGCCTCGTCATCGGCGGGGGCGCGATCCACGCCGAACCTCACCACCCAGGGCAGGTAGAAAACAATCATCAGCACCCCGGCGGCCACCAGCCCGTAGGCCACGATGCTGCCGAGCTGCGCCATCCCCGGCAACCCGCCGAGATTCAGCGCGAGGAAAACCACGCCGGTCGTGAGCGCGCCGCAGAGGACCGGCTTGCCGCTGGCGTGGAGCAGGGCCTTGCGGTCGTGGCCGGCCACCTTCGCCTCCTGGCAGATCACCAGCCCGTAGTCGGTCGCCAGGCCGATGAGGATTTCCGCGGAGCTGAGGGCCATGATACTAAGTTCGCCGTACATCCAGCCCGCCACCCCGAGCGCCACCGCGAAGACCAGGCACAGGGTCACGATCAGGCCGCCCAGCAGCATCAGGCGGCGCTGCATCCACCAGAACAGGATCCCGATCAGCGTGAGGGTGAGGCCGATCGAACCGCTGAGATCTTCCTCCATCGCCATCCCGATCTCCGAGGAGAAGACCGGCTCGCCGGTCATCTTCACCGTGAAGCCCTTCCCCTCCCCCGCTTCCCAAGCGGCAACTTTCCCGAGGACTTTCTCCACCCACTCCCCGGCCTGCCGGTAGCCATGTACCTCCTGCGGCGCGTCGATGAACACGAGGTGAGCCGTGCCATCCGCACTGGCGAAGGCGGCACTACCTTCGCCGGAGGAAGCGAGCACCTGCGCCACGGAGGGGTGGGCAAGGAAGCCGAAGGGATCGTGCGCCTGCATCGCCAGGTCCTGGCCTTCGATGGAAGTGGCGAGGTTCTCCAGCACCTCCGTCAGTTGGGCCTGCGAGTTCGCGGGCGACAGCCGCTCCGCCAGCGCTTTCGCTTCGGCGGGGTTGCCGTTGAGCCAGAGGTAGGCGAGCAGCTCCGCCAGTCCCTCCGGATCCTCCGCCCAGCGCGGTTGCCAGCGCGCCCGCTTCACCACGCCGGAGTTCTCCAGCACCTTGGCCAGCGATCGGGCGGCGGCGGAGGGCGAGGACTCGCCATCGCCTTCGACCAGCAGGATCGCCTCGTCCTCGCGGGCAAAGGCCCGGTGCTGCGCCTTCAGACCCTTCACCTCGGGGAGATCGCCGGGCAGCATCGACAGGATGTCCGTATCGAAGCGCAGGCGTGAAAGCCCGCATGCCGCCACGGCCACTGCCGCGAGCAGCATCCCGTAGAGCCACCATTTCCGCATGCGCGGAGGGAAGAGGCTTCAGCGGGGAATGGAAAGGCGAACGTCATACAAAGCGTGGCTGCGGCATCCTGCCGCAGGTATGCTTCATCGGGACGGCGCGGTTTTTCCCAGATCCCTGCGGCAGGATGCCGCAGCCACGCGAAAAAGGCACTTGGAAGGAGGGATTTCCGCGCCTCCTATGGGGACATGCGAGTGCTGCTGGTCTTCCTTTCCCTGATCTCCCTGGCCCGGGCCGGGCTGGACGTGAAACCGCTCGAAGCCTGGATCGCCCGGCAGAAGGACCTGAAGAGCCTGGAGGCGGAATTCGTGCAGGAGCGCAAGCTGCCCTCGCTGAAGAAGCCCGTCTCCACCCCGGGACGCCTGCGGATGGAGCGGCCGGGCAAGCTGCTCTGGGAACTCGGCCAGCCGGTGAAAACCATGGCCGTATCCGACGGCGCGACGATGACCCTCGTCGATGTCGCGAAGAAGCGCGCCAAGCGGATCGATGCCGATGCGGCCGAGGCCCGGCAGTTCACCCTGCTCTCCCACAAGGCCTTCAACGACCTCGCCGGTTTCCAAGCCGCCTTCGAACTTATCGAATCCCGCGTCACCGACGGCATCTACCAGCTCACCGCCCGGCCCAAGGACAAGCAGATGCGCAAACACGTGACCTGGCTCTTCCTCGATATCGACCTCAAAACGCAGGAACTGCGGGCGCTCGATCTGGAGATGGAGGACAAATCCCGCATCCGGACCGTCTTTTCCAAGGCGAAGATCAATCCGAAGATCGATCCGGCTATTTTCCAGCCGAACCTCACCGGCTACCTGACGCGTTGAGCGAGGCGGGCACCGATTTGTTTGCGGATTCCATGAAGCTCCGGTGAAAAGTCGCCGGTTGGGAGACAAGAACCGCATTTCCCCTTTCCGCGGGCCGGGTCTCCCCTGTTAGCTTCGCGGGCGTGAATCCCGATATCCGTTCCCTGCTCCATCAAGCCTTCACCGCCGGCGCCAGCGACGTCTTCATGATCGAAGGCGAACGCCCGCGGGTCCGGAGCAACGGGGACATCATCATCGCCCATGGCGGGCCGGTGGACCGGGAAGACCTCGCCGCGATCTGGCGTGGCTGCGGCTATGATCCCGCGACCTCGAACGACGGGGACTCCAGCATCGCCGTGGAGGGCATCGGCCGGCTGCGGACGAACATGTATCGTTCGCTGGGCCGCCTGGCGGTGGCGCTCCGGCCGATCAAGAAGGAGATCCCGGATTTCGACGAACTCGGACTGCCCGGCGACATGCTCGCCTCCTGGATGCAGCGCCGCTCCGGGCTGGTGATCGTCTGCGGGCCCACCGGATCCGGCAAGTCCACGACCATCGCCTCCTGCCTGCAGTGGGTGAACCGTCACCAGCCGCGCCACATCGTCACCATCGAGGACCCGATCGAGTACCTCTTCGAGAACGACCGCGCCCTCTTCTCCCAGCGGGAAGTCCGGCGGGATACCGAGAACTTCAATGTCGCCCTGCGCGCCGCCCTGCGCCAGAACCCGGACATCATCCTCTTCGGCGAGATCCGCGACGCCGAGTCCGCCTTCACCGCCCTGCGTGCGGCGGAAACGGGCCACCTGGTGATCTCCACGCTGCACGGATCGGGGGTGGCGGGCGTGCCGACCGCGATGGACCGCCTCAACCGCATCCTCAGCGACACCTCCACGTCCGGCGCGGCCAGCCTCCTTTCCCACCAGCTCGTCGGGGCCATCGCCCAGCAGTTGCTCCCCCGCATCGACGGCGGCCTGGTGGCGGTCCTGGAATATTTCGAAAACGTGGGTGCCACCCGCAAGTGGATCGAGGAAGGGCGCTACGACGAACTGAAGGACTACCTCAACAAGGCGGATGAATCGGTGGGCTGTTCTTTCCTGCGCTACCTGATCGCCGCCACGAACCAAGGCATCATCGATCCGGCGGTCGCCCGCTCGGCCACCGACCGGCCGCAGGATTTTGATCGCGCCATGCGGGGCATTTCATAGTTATACCTTATACACATCGTGAGCCAGCT
Source organism: uncultured Haloferula sp. (assembly GCA_946481625.1). The sequence continues at coordinate 7,970 of CAMLOZ010000075.1, forward strand.
ACGCGAAATCACCGATTACCTCCGCCAGACCGTCGAATTGGGAGGGTCGGACCTCCACCTTTCGGCTTGGGCACCCCCGGCCGCGCGCGTCGGGGGCAATCTGGTCCCACTCGAAGACTTCCTGCTCGATCCGGAGTCCTCGCGGCGCCTGATCCTCGACACCCTTTCGGAAGCCCAGCGTGCCTCCCTGGAGCAAAACTGGGAACTCGACTACGCCCTGCAGCTCGACGGTGTGGGCCGCTTCCGCGGCAACGTCCACATCGCCCGCGGCTGCCATGAGGCGGCCTTCCGCCACATCCCGCAGCACATTCCCGACCTTGGGGAACTGGGCCATCACGCCGTGGTCCACGACATCTGCCAGCTCCGCCGCGGCCTGGTCCTCGTCACCGGCATCACCGGCTCGGGGAAATCGACCACCCTCGCCGCGATGATCAAGCGCATCTCGGAGAACCGCTCCGGCGTGATCGTCACCATCGAGGACCCGATCGAGTTCGTCTTCGCCCATTCAAGCTGCCTGATCAAGCAGCGCGAGGTCGGCTCGGACACCAAGGGCTTCCCGATCGCGCTGCGGCAGGCGTTGCGGCAGGATCCGGACGTGGTCGTGGTCTCGGAATTGCGCGACTTGGAAACCATCCGGATCGCCCTCACCGCCGCGGAAACCGGTCACCTCGTGCTCGCCACCCTTCACACGGTGGATGCCCCGCAGTCGATCGACCGTCTTGTCGATGTCTTCCCGCCCGACCAGCAGCCGCAAATCGTCACCCAGCTTTCCGGGGTGCTCGAGGCGATCGTCTCCCAGCGCCTGATCCCGCGCGCCGATGGCCAAGGACGGATCCTCGCTTCCGAAGTGCTGCGCGCCAACCATGGCATCCGCGCCTGCATCCGCGAGCGCAAGCTCGAGCAGATCGTCGGCCTCATGGAAATCGGCTTCAAGGACGGCTCCCGCACCATCGACCAGACCATCGCGATGCTGCTGGACAGCGGCTACATCACCCGCGAGGAGGCGCTCTTCAACTGCCGCGAGAAACGTAACTTCCCCGAGCCGCCGCCGGAGGAACCGAAGAAGCAGAAATCGATCTGGACCTGATGGACCCACGCGTCGTCACCACCCTCAAGCTTGCCGCCTTCGCGATCATCGCGCTGGTCGTCTTCAACTTCACCGCGAAGCACTACAAGCGCCACCACCGCAAGGAAGCCCTGGCTACCGAAATGCGGACACTCGTCTCGGACCCCTCCTTCTACCGCTGTCCCACGGTCGAGAACGCGCATGCCGTGCTGCTGCGCGGGATCGGGGCGATCGACCGGGCGAAGGCGCTGGGATTGGAGCCGTCCGCCTTCTTCGACAAGGTCTTCCGGCGGGACACCAAGCAGAAGCCGATCAACGACGAGTTCGAGGAATACCCGGCGCGCGAGAAGCTGGCGCGGGACACGATGCTCCGGGCCTACCAGCATGCCGAGCAAATGGGGCTCCTCGCCCGCGAGGAATACCGCGAGGTGCTCGCGAAGGGAGCCATGCCGGATGTGGTTCCTACCCCGAAGATCGCCTGTATCATCGACCCCGCGCTCTCTCCCGGCATGGAAAAGATCGTCCCGAACCTGGAACTCCGGCTGCCTTCGGCCGCCGCGCCGGGACCTACCGATCTTGAAATCGCCGCAGCCAAGAGCCTCGCGGCGGACCTCTACAGCGCCCGGGTGATCGAGCACGACGCCGAATCCCGGATCGCCGATCACTACGACAAGGTGAAGCCGAAGCCGCAGCCCTGAAGAATCCCCTCTCCTCCCCCCTTTCCATGAGACATCTCCTCTTCCCCGTGGCGGCCCTCGTCGCCGCTGCCGCCTTCGCCTCCGCCGCCGAGCCGGCCAAACTTTCCGGGACCGATAACGCCGCGCTGCTGGAACATGCGAAGAAAGTCCAGGCAGCCTTCGACAAGGGCGATGCGGACGCCATCATCCGCCATACCCATCCCGCGATCCTCAACTTCTTCCCCTCCCAGGAGAAATTCGAGGAAGTTACCCGCGAAGCCGTGAAGAGCCTCTCGAGCCGGGTCAAGACCGAGGAAGGCGAGTGGGGCAGCCCGACCGCGGTCTATACCAGCGGGGAAGACGAGGTGTGCTTCATTCCCCGCAGCGGCGTCATGGTCATGGACGGCCAGCGGGTGAGCTTCAAGGGCTTCCTGATCGCCGGCCGGCCGAAGACGGGGGGAGAATGGAAGTTTCTGGACGGTGTGAGCCTGCGAACCAATCCGAAACTGCTCTGGC
>CAMLOZ010000076.1 GCA_946481625.1 uncultured Haloferula sp.
GCAGGGCAAGCCGGTGGTGGGCGGGACCTACTTCCCGCCGGAAGACCGCTATGGACGGGCGGGCTTCCCGAAGCTGTGTGCGGAGATCGGCCGCTTGTGGAAGGAGGACCGCCAGCGCATGGTGGACAGCTCGGAGAAGGTCATGGCGCACCTGCGCGGGGAAGCCGGGGGGGATGCCGTCGTGACCGGCCTGCCGGGCGCAAAGGTCTTCGGCGACTTCCTCGACCGCTGCGAGTCGATGTTCGATCCCGCATTGGGAGGTTGGGGCGGCGCACCGAAGTTCCCGCGTCCGGTGGTGCCGCGGCTACTGCTCCAGCTTGCCGATCGTTTCGGCGGCGAGGAGGCGGAGGCCGCGCTGCAGATGACAAGTCGCACGCTGCGGGCGATGGCCGCGGGCGGCATGCACGATCAGCTCGGCGGCGGCTTTCATCGTTATTCGGTGGACCGCTACTGGCACGTGCCGCACTACGAGAAGATGCTCTACGACCAGGCGCAGCTCGCCTTGCTGTATCTGGAGGGTTGGCAGGCGGGAGGCGATGATCGCGACCGCGAGGTGGCGGAGGAGATTTTCCGCTACGTGATCGACGAACTGCGTGATTCCTGCGGTGCCTTCCACGCGGCTGAGGATGCGGACAGCTTGCCTTCCGCGCGTTCCATGGAGAAACGCGAGGGCGCGTATTGGACTTGGGAGGCGAGCGAGATCTATATCCTGCTGGATGCACGGGCCGCGGCGATCTTCTGCGCGGCCTACGGGGTGGAGGAAGCCGGCAATGCCCGCCCGGAGAGCGACCCTCATGGGGAGCTCCTCGGGCAGAACACCCTCTATCGGGCGAAGTCGATGGACGCCCTTGCAGAGCAATTCGATCTGCCGGAGGCGGAGATCCGGTCGATCCTGGAGAAAGCCCGGTCGGTCCTGTTAGAGGCGCGGAAGTTGCGGCCGCTGCCGCACCGCGACGACAAGATCATCACTGCATGGAACGGGCTGATGATCGCCGCGCTGGCGCGGGGCGCGCGTGTCCTCGACCGCTCTGACCTGCTTGCTCCGGCTGCAGCGGCGGCGTTGTTCATCCGGGCCGAACTGTGGGATGGCGAACGCCTGTGGCGGAGCTATCGCGGCAAGCGCGGTGATGCGTCGGCCTTCGCCGCGGACCATGCATTCCTGATCGCGGGCCTGATCGAATTGCACGGCGCGGACGGGGATCCCGCGTGGTTGAAGTGGGCAAGCGAGATCCAAGCCGCGCTCGACCGGGATCACTGGGAGGAATCCCGGGCCGGTTACGTGATCCGCACGGAGCTCGCGGGCGAGACCCTGCTGACGATCCGGGAGGACTACGACGGTGCGGAGCCCGCTGCGAACCATGTGGCCGCGGAGAACCTTCTCAAGCTTGCCGTGCTTCTCGATCACCCCGCCTTCGCGAAGCGGGCCGAGGCGATCCTCCGTGCCGGTGCCAAGGCGGCGGAGGCGCAGCCGTTCGCCGTGCCGGTATTGCTGGGAGCCTTCGACCTGCACCTCCGGGGAGTAGTGAAGATCGATGTCCGCGGCAAGCCTTCGGAGGAGCTTGCGGACGAATTGCGCAAGAGCTGGAACCCGCTCGCCGTCTGGACCCGCTCGGCGGGCAGCGGGGATGTCGTGGTTTGCCGGGACCAGACCTGTCTGCCGCCGATCCGGACGGTGGAAGAATGGGCGCGGGCGCATAAGTGAAATTACCCATTGAAAATTCCTCGAATAGGAGTCGTCTGGTCACGTCGAAACGACCGTATGAAAAAAGCACTCCTCGTCGTCACCCTTCTCGGTCTCCAAGCCGTTGCCGCCCAGGCCGCGAACATCGCGATCAAGAACGATACCGGCAGACCGCAGAAGATCGCCGTCGTCCAAGGCGGGAAGATCAAGGGTTATGTCGCGCGCCTGAAGCCGAAGAAGACCCTGCTCGTCAAGGTGGACGACGCCGGGCCGAAGCCGATGATCGTGCTCAACGACGATGGCTACATCTTCGTCCCGGCGAAGAACAACGCCTTCAAGGTGACCTGGCTGCGCGACCTCATGTGGTAAGCGGCGGCTGCGGCTTTTTCCTTCCGCTGATCCCGGGCATGGCGTGAAATCCGAGCCATGCCGGAGCGCGTGTTTTTGGGGTGGGACCGGCCCCTGCTTGGACTGCTGACCGGCTGGCTTCTGGCGCGGAGGGACGAGCTTGCAGGCACATTGGTCGTGGTTCCCACGGCGCAAGGCGGGCGAAGGCTCCGGGAGGCGCTGGCAGAGGCGGCCGGTTCGCTGCTCGCCCCCCGGGTGGTCACCCCGGGGCATTTCCTGCGCACGGAGGAAGCGGCGCCGGAGTCGGTAGAGCTCTTGGCGTGGGTGGAAGTCTTGGAGTCGATCCGCGATTGGGAGCCTTACGCCGCGGCCTTTCCCGTTTCGCCCGGGGAGGGAGAGGCGGCTGGATGGGCGTTGGGGTTGGCCCGGTCGTTGGCGGGTTTGCGTTCCTCGTTGCAAGAGAACGCCCTGACCCTGGCAGATGCCGCGAGACGGCTGTCCGCCACCGTGGAGGCCGAGCGGTGGACGGTGCTGGCCGAGTTCGAGAAGCTGGTGGAGCGGCGCTTGGGCCAGTGGGGCTGGAGCAGCCGGAGCGAGGTGCTTGCCAGGTTGAAGCCGGAGGCTGGCGAAGGAATTCGCCGGATCGTTTTCGCGGGGGTTCCGGATTTTCCCTCCGCGGTGTTGCGGCGGCTGAACGGGAGCTTCGTGCCGGTGACCGTTTTGATCGGCGCGCCGGCTTCGGAGCAGGAAGCATTCGATGACTACGGGCGGCCCCTTGCTGATTCATGGAGTGAGCGGCTCATCGCGTGGCCCGGGTTCTCGCAAGGAAGCGTGAGCTTGACCGCCGATCCCCGGCAGCAGGCGGCGGAGGCCTTGCGGCTGGTTGCCGCGGCGCGGACCGGTTCGGGCGATCTGGCGCTCGGCTCCGCGGATGCACAGACCGCCGGGGAACTGGTCCGCAGTTTCGGCCGGGCGGGATGGGTGTTGCACGATCCCTCGCAAGCGCTGGCCTCTCCTCTCTCGCGCTGGCTCGGCGGGTGGCGGAACTATCTTGCGAATCCGAACGCGGCGGCGGCGATCGATCTGCTTGGCTTTCCGCAGAGCGGGTTCTTGGCGGGTGGTCGCCGGGCGCAGCGCGTGGAGGCGCTTTCCTACGCCCGCGACAAGTGGCTGGCGCGTGACCGCGATGACATGGTGGCGTCCACTTCCCTGACCCTGCGCGAGCGCGAACAGGAACGGCTGGCTTTGGCCGCGAGTACACTGGAGACGCTGGGAAATATCCGTCTCGCTTTCCTGGGCGATGGCTTTTTCCAGGGCATGCGCCGTCTGTTGGAGATGATCGACCGCGGCGGGGAACGAAGCGGAGAGGTGCTGGAGTGGCTGGACGAGGCCGAGCCATTGGGCGACCAGGTCCGGCGTGATCCCGCCTTCTGGATCGACGTGCTGCGGGCCACTTTGCCGGATCAACCGTTGCCCCCGCCGGAGGATCGCGTGCTAGATGTACAGGGCTGGCTGGAGCTCTTCCACGAGCCGGGCCGCCATCTGGTGATTTGCGGCATGAATGAAGGGATGGTGCCCTCGCGCGCGAGCACGGATGCCTGGCTGCCGGAAGGGACGCGTAAAATACTAAATCTTTCGTACGACGGCAGCCGGGCGGCGCGGGATGCTTACCTGCTGACCGCGATGATCGAGTCGCGACGCGAGGGCGGGCGCGTTGATCTCCTGCTGGCGAAGTCCGGCAATGGCGGTGAATCCCTGCTGCCCTCCCGGCTGCTGCTCTCCGCACCGGAGGCGGAATTGCCCGGACGGGTCGGACAGCTTTTCCGCGAGATCGAGCCGCCGGATTCGTCGCTGGCATGGACGCTGGACGAGGCCTGGAAGTGGCGGCCGGTGCTGGAGGAGAAGGACGCGCGGATCAGCGTCACGGCCTTCTCGGACTACTTGAGCTGTCCCTTCCGCTTTTACCTGAAGCACGTGGCTGGCATGAGCGAACCTGAGCCGGAGCGGGTGGAATGGAACGCGCGCGACTTCGGCAATGTCGCGCATATCGTGCTCGAGCGCTGGGCACTGGATGAGGAGGCGCGCGACTTCGCGAAGCCGGAAGCGATCGAGGCGTGGATGAAGGAAGCGCTCGATCGCGCGATCGCCGAGCGCTTTGGAAAACGGGTGCCGCTGGCGGTGCGGATCCAGCGCGAGTCGATGCAGCAGCGGCTGGCGTGGTTCGCGCGCGTGCAGGCCGCCGAGCGTGCCGGAGGCTGGCAGATCGAGGAGGTGGAGAAGAAGATCGAGATCGAGATCGACGGGGTGAAGGTGGTGGGCCGCGTGGATCGAATCGAGCGCCATGAGGACGGCCGCCGCCGGGTGCTCGACTACAAGACGGGGGCCTCCGGCGGTGCGGTGGAAAGCGCGCACCGGACCGGGATCGTGGCCGCGACACGGCTGCCGGCGCATCTGGAAGGAGTGCCGGAGATCCTCTGCACGGACGCATCGGGGAAGCCCAAGCGCTGGCGTAATCTCCAGGTGCCCTTCTACTCTGCTGCGCTCGCGGAGGTTGACGAACTGGGTTACTTCTCGCTGGGGGCGACGGAGGGTGAGGTGAAGCTATCGGTCTGGGAGGATTTCTCGCAGGCCGATCGCGACTCGGCGCTGGCCTGCGCCCGCTGGGTGATTGGCAAGGTGCGCGAGCGCGTCTTCTGGCCCCCGGCGGAAAAGACCGACTTCGACGACTATCAATCCCTCTCCCTCGGCAGGACGCTGGGAGAAACCGTCATCTGGCAAGGGGGTGCCGCATGAAGGGAGACATCCTCGCGAAGAATCTCATGATCCTCGCGTCCGCGGGCTCGGGGAAAACCTTCCAACTGGGAAACCGCGTGATCGGGCTGGTGGGGGCCTTGGGCGTCGATCCGGCGCGCATCGTGGCGCTGACATTCACACGGAAGGCAGCCGGGGAATTTGCAGACTCCGTGCTGTCGAAGCTGGCGGCTTGCGCCGTGAATGAAGTCGAGGCGGCGGAGCTATGCCGCCAGATCGGTGCGAGGTTTGACGTGGCAGCCGTGCTTTCGCGGGTGGTGAAGGCACTGCCGACCTTCCAACTCGGGACGATGGACGGCTTCTTCGCCCGCGTGGTACGAGGATTCCAGTATGAACTTGGCCTCACCGGCGGGACCTTCGATTTGATCGAGGGTCCGCGGATGGAAGCGGCGATGGCGGATATCCTTGCGGACATCCTGGGCGATGCGATCGAGCACGAGCAGGCAGCGGATTTCCTGCACGCCTTCCGCCGCGCGACGCTGGGCAGGGAGGGGCAAGGAGTGCTGCGGGATATCGAGCGCTTCCTCTCGGCATGGCATGGATGGTGGAAGGCCGGGATATCTTTCCAAGGCTGGGGCGGGGAAGGGGTCTTCGGCTCCTTGCCGGAGGTGGGCGCCTGGGAAGAACACAAGCGGCAGATCATCGCCGAACTGCGGAAGGGGGAGACGCGGGAGCCCTTGCTGAAGCTGCTTGAGCGCTTCGAGATTCACACGGTGGGCAGTGGCAAGGTGGCGAAGGACAGCACGCTTTTCGACCGCATCCGCGAGCAGGTGCCGGGCTGCGGTGACATCGACGTGCCCTTCGGCAGGTCGCGCATGCTCGTGAGCGGTCCGGCGGCCGACCGCTGGCGCGAACTCTATCTGCTGCTTGCCGGCTGCGAACTCGCGGCGGCGGTGGCGAGAACCCGCGCGGTCGCGGATCTCGTGGCGGCGCTGGATGCCGAGTGCGAACGCCGGCTACGGCGGAAGGGACTGCTGGGCTTCGACGATGTGAAGCTGCTGATGGGCCGCTGGACGAGCGACGAGGAGGCGCGGATCCGGCGTGAGGCGGTGGATTTCCGGCTCGATGCCCGCTACGATCACTGGCTGCTGGACGAGTTTCAAGATACCAGCCGCGCGGAATGGGACGGGATGGTCCCCCTGCTGGATGAAGCTGCCAGCCGAGAGGATGGGACGCTCTTCGTGGTGGGTGACCGCAAGCAGGCCATCTATGGCTGGCGCGGGGGGGATGTGACGCTCTTCGACGAGGTGGAGCGGCGCTACGGCGCGAATGACCACCTCGAGATCGAGACGATGCCGGAGTCCTGGCGCTCGTGCCCGGCGGTGCTCGATCTCGTAAACCGGGTCTGCGGTGATCTTGCGACCATCCGGGATCTCTTCGGGGGGACGGCGGCGGAGCGTTGGCAGTGGGAAGATCATGTCTCGGCGCGACCTTCGGTGGCCGGCGAAGCGCTGGTGGAGGTGGTGCCGAAAGACAAGAGCGACGAATATCTCGTCGAGCTGCTGCACGGGATCGGTGTGGGGGAGCGGGATCTGACCTGCGGGGTTCTCGTGCGAACGAACGATCAGGTCCGCGCGATTGCGGCGCTGCTTCGGGAGCACGGCTTCGACGTCATCGAGGAGGGCCGGCGCCAGCCGGTGGCGGACAATGCTCCGGGAGTCGCCCTGCTGCATTTGATCCGGTGGCTGGCCGATCCGGCCGACCCATTCGCGCGCGAGGTGCTGGCGATGTCCCCGCTATGGCCGCTGATCCGGGCGCGCTTCGGCGAAGCTTGGCAGGCGGCTTGGGAAGGTCTGCTCATGCGGGCACTGGAGTCCGGCTTCGCGACCATGGTGGAGGAATTGATCGAGCCGCTGTGGGGCGAACTCTCGGAGTTCTCCAGAAGGCGGGCCGGTGATGTGATCGGCGCGCTGGCGGAGTATGATGTCGCTGGCTCCGGCACCGCCCGCGAGGCGGTGCGGTGGATCGCCGATCTGGAAATTCCGCAGAGCCCCGGCGCGGCGGCGGTGCAGGTGCTCACCATTCACAAGTCGAAGGGCCTCGGATTCGATGTGGTGGTGCTGCCGCGGGTGGAAGACGAGCGTGTGCCGGATCGCGGCGATTTCTCGGTGGCGCGCGGACTCCATCAAGGCGCGCCCTGGCTTCTGGAGCCGCCGGCTGCCTGGGTCCGCGAGCTGGTGCCGGCCCTCGCCGCGGCGGAGGCGGCATGGTCGGAGGACCAGCGTTACGAAGCGATGTGCGTGCTGTATGTGGCGCTCACCCGGGCCAAGCGGGGCCTCTACGTGATGCTGCCGGAGATTCCGAAGAGCCGGAAGTATGCCAGCGAATGGGCCTCGGCTGCGAACTGGATCCGGCGCTCCGCCGGATCCGGGGTCTCAGTGAGGGTTTTTCACTCCGGGGATAGCGAATGGTGGAGAGAGGTTCCGGTCCGCGAGACGAACCTGCGCCCCGCCTCGCCCACGCTGGCCCCTGCGGCACCGCGGCGGCAGCGGGTCACTCCCTCCGGAGCGAAGAAGTCCCCGGAGGCCTGGTCGAGAGGCGGCAGGTCCTTCGGCACCGCGGTGCACGGGATCTTCGAGACGGTCGGATGGATCGACGAGCAGAGGCCTTACTTTCCTCCGGGCGATGCCGGAACGCTGCTGCGGGACCTGCTCGGCATGAAACCGATCCGGGGGAACTTCGAGCGCGCGGGCCGAAGGGTGGAATTGTATCGCGAACAGGCAGTCGAGGCGATTGTGGACGGCCAATGGTTGAGCGGAGTCATCGATCGCCTGCATGTTTTCCGCGATCCGCTGGGCCTCGTGGAACGGATCGAGGTGATCGATCTCAAGACGGATGCCGCTGCCAATGCACAGGAGTTGGCCGAACGCTATCGCGGCCAGATGGAAGCGTATCGCGCGGCGCTACGGCAAAGCTTCGGTGACGTTCCCATCGCTTGCCGCCTGCTGTCGAGCCGCCTGCGGGCCTGGGTGGACTGTTAGAGCCGGTCCCCGGACAAGGGGCGGGCAAAGCCAAATGGCTTCCGGCCAACTGAACCAATGAATTCAGAGAGGGGACAAAGTGTCCCCTCTCTGATAGGGTTAGATCGTTGGTCTGCGGTTCAGTCCTTCACGTCGATCGCCCCGTAGTCGCCGTCCTTGCGGCGATACAGGATGGTCAGGCAACCGCGGCGCGCGCTCTTGTAGAGTACGAAGGGCCGGTCGTTGAGTTCCAGCTCCATGACCGCGTCCTCCTTGTACATCGTGCGCAGCCGGTATTTCTCCGGATGCACGATGAAGGGTTCGGGATCGTGCTCGGCTTCTTCCGGGTGATCGATGATCTCCTCGCGGAAATAGCGCTCGTCGAGATGGCGGATGGAGTCGTTGCGGTGCGGCCGCTTCTTCTTCATCAGGCGCGTCTTGTGCTTCCTCATGCGGCGGGCGATCTTGTCGATCGTCTCGTCGATGGCGGCGTACATGTCCTGCCCTTCCGTGTGGGCCTCGATCGTGATGTGATTGGCGCAGAAGAGAATGATTTCGGCGATGTGCCGGTTTTTCTGAACGTCGAGAATGGCCTTCGCTTCGATAATGCGCGGATAGTCGAGATGGAGACCCTCGATCTTCTTTTGGGCGTAGTCGCGCAGCGATTCGGTCACGGACTCGTGTCTCACGGTCACCGTGATGGGCAGGTTCACATTTGCGGTTTGCATGTCTATTCTCCTGTTTTGATTTGGGGTGAATGGACGGCGGTTTTATCCGCCCTATCCACCTTGCAGGATGGACCGGATTCCGCCAAAAGGCCACCCAGTTCTTGAGAAAAGCGCGGCATCCCTTGACGTGTCGTGTTTCCCGCCGGACGAGGTATTTCCAATGTATGGACGCGGGCTTCGAGGGGGGTCAGGGAACCCCGAGGACGGCGGCCAGATCGCTCACTTTTTCGATCACCGTCGCGGCCCCCGCTTCCGTCAGCTCGGCAGCATCGTGGTACCCCCAAGCGGTTGCCACCGCCTGCATTCCAGCCGCCTGCGCGGTCGCCAGATCCACGGTGGAATCGCCGATCAAGAGACAAGCTTCGGGTGGCAGATCCCACTTTCGTGCGATCCAGAGCGCGGCATCCGGAAAGGGCTTGCGGCGGAGCTCGGGGCGCTGGCCGGTCACCGGGTCGAATCCGACTCCCGGAAAGAGGCGCTCGACGATCTCGACCGTGAAGGGATGGGGCTTGTTGGAGAGGATCGCGAGCTTCCGATCCCCGGCGTTCAGTCCTGCCAGGAGATCGGCAATCCCATCGTATGGAGTGGTGCCCGCGGGCCAGGTGTCGGCGTAGTCCGCTTTGAAGAGGGACTCCACCGCCATGATGGCGGCGTCCCCCGCGTCAACGGGCAGCGAACGCTTGGCCAGCTCGTACGAGCCGTTGCCGATGAAGCGACGGACCTCGTGCTCGGGGTGGGTCGCGAACCCGGATCTTTCCAAGGCCCGGTTCAGTGAAGCGGCAATGCCGGGAAGGGAATCGATCAGGGTCCCATCAAGATCGAAGATCAGGCCGCGTTCCATCGTGAGCGGATCAAAGGCCGTCGCCGGGGAACGAGTCAATCGCGCAGGCGGGGATGCTAGACCTCCCGTGCCTCGACCACGTGAACTCCCCGTGCCTCTCTCGTGAGGGTGAAGCGAACCGGGAGGAACTTTTCGATCACCGCGATGTTTGTCGGCACGTGGGCATCGGGCGCCATCGTCGAGAAGGATCCGCCTCCCGCGAGGGCGACGGGCAGCAGCAGTTGATCCGCGAGGCAGCGGCCCACGGGGGCACCGCAGCCGATGAAGTCATTCATCGCCTTCGTGGCATGATGGGCGACCTTCTCGGCCGCCACGCCGTTCTCGCCGAAGCTGCTGGTGAGCTCGCGAAGGCCGCCGAACTCCGCTTCCACCAGACAGCAGATGCCCGCGCCCGGGCCAGGCTCGCAGCTTTCCACCGCGGCGTCCTTGGAGGGGAACTGCTCGAGCGCCGCATCCAGCATGCGCCCGGCAATGGAGAGCGGAAGGTGCCGCGTGAGCACGCGGATGCGCGTTTCGCCAAGCTCGCCGCGGGACATCAGTTCGAGGGGACGGAGCTTTGGGGAGGGTTGAATCCTCGCATGCAGGACACCGCCGCCGGCCGGAGCGAATCCCGCGCTCTCCAGCTCCACCGAGGCGATGCCGCCCATGCGTGCCATCATCGGCAGGAAGACCCGCTCGATGAACTCGAAGGGTGGGGCCATCGGGTTGTGCGTGCCGCCTTCCAGCTTGAGGGTGCTTTCTTCCTGTGCCTGCCACAGCGCGGGCAAGAGGGTCTGAAGCAGCAGGGTGGTACTGCCCGCCGTGCCGATGGGAAAATGGT
>CAMLOZ010000077.1 GCA_946481625.1 uncultured Haloferula sp.
GCAATGAATTGCGTATCCGGAAAGAAGGGATCGAGGCCGAGGGTCTCTTCCTGCGAATCGGTCAAGCCGTCGCCATCGTGGTCGGGATCGGTGGCGGGCACGTAGGGCGTTACGTCCGCATAGGTTTCGCCAATGCGGAGTTCATCGACCAAGGACGAGCGACCGTTCTGTGCGGCAATGCGGATGCGGTCGAATTGCAGACCGTCGATGCTGATCGAGGCGTGCGGCACGACCGGCTCGGCATCGAGGATGGGATTGAAGAAGACATCGAGGCGGTCGAGGAGCGGATCCCCTCCACCCCCATCCGGCACCAAATGAATCACCGCGAGGACGGGCGATCCGATGGTGGTATTGAAGGAGGCTGAATGGACGACGCCGCCGGCGCGCTTCGTCAGCCGGAGATCCTTGCCCGTCGCGTGCTCGATGGCGAAGCGGGCATCGGCGGTGGCAAGGCCGTTGTCGTAAAAGGAGACACCGATGAAATCGGTGAAGCTTCCCTGGGGCTGGATCAAGACGGAGATCCAGGTCTCGGCATTGCGGTCCGCGACCTCCCGCGAACTGATCGTCGTGGCCGCGCCGCCATCGGCGGTATTGAGTGCGGAGCCGCTGGTGAGAAGCGTGTTCCCGATGCTATCGGAGAAGCTCAGTCCGGGGGATGTCACTACGACCGGGTTGGCACCCGCCCATGCCGCGGCCCAACCGGTGCCGCCGTTGCCGACAAGGTCGCCATTCGGATAGGTGAAGCTGTCGTGGCCGAGGAGTCCGGCACATGAGATTCCGCCGCCTAACAGAACCATGGCGAGAGTCGCGAAAGTGGAGTTCATCTTCATGGTCTCAAGGGGTATCCAGAGTGACGCGAAGGAAGTTCTTTCCGCCCGGAAGCGCGACGCTGCGGGTGAAGGTCTCCAGCGGCGGCCAGGTGCTGAGATCCGTGCTGCGCTGGACTTCGAAGGTGAAGCCCACGGGATCGGTCCCGGTTTGCGGGAGGATGATTCCGCCATCGCTCAATTCGAGGATGCCGGCCGAATCGTAGAGATCGAAGTAGTCGGGGTGAGCTTGGATCGCGGCGATCAGCGCGGCATTCGACAGGAAGGGGTCGAGACCGAGCACGGTCTCCTGGCCATCGCTGAGACCATCGCCATCGCTATCCGGATCGGCACCGGGGGTGTGGGGACAGACATCCGCGAAGGTTTCACCGATGCGGAGCTCGTCGATGAGGAGGGTCGCGCCGTTCTGGCCGGCGATGCGGACGGTATCGAAGTCGAAATTGGCCGCTTGCGTCGTGGCATCAGGCTGCGAAGGATTCGCGGCGAAAGCCGGATCGATGAAGGCTTCCACTTTGTCCGCTCCCGATGTCCCGCCTCCCTCGCTGAGATGGAGAACCACGAAATGCGTGGCGCCGAAGACACCCTTCTGAGTGCTGGCACTGCCGCCCGTCACCGAATTGCCGAGCGTGATCGTGGCACTGGTATCGATACTGGCATTGCTGATCGCAAAGAGCGCAGTCGGCCCGCGGTAGAAGGTGATGCCCTCGAACAAGGAGTTGCTCGCGGGGATCTGATAGAGGAAGGAGATCCACACGTCCGTCAATGGACCGGTCGAGACCGTGCGGAAATTGCGGGTGGTTTCCGTACCGGTGGTTGCCATGCCAAGCCCTGAAACCGTGAGAGCGTTGCCCAAGGTGTCGGTATAGGTCATGCCCGCGGCAGAGACCACGCCGGAGGCCCCGTCCTGCGTCCATCCGGCATCCCAGCCGCTGCCCCCGTCAAGGGAAGTGATGGCGGCGGCTGCGGTGTAATCGAAGGGCTCGTAAACCAGCTCGGCCGCCTGCAAATGCGCGAGCGTGGCGATGCCGAGAATCGAAAGGTGAAGCGTTGGGTTTTTCATCGTATGAAAAAAGGCCGCGGCACCGCGAGGCGACGTGGCGCGAGGGATTTAACCGTGCGGCGGCTCAGGCGCGGCGCCGGAAGAGGAAGAGCAGGCCAAGCGAACCGAGCAGGGCGACCGAAGGCTCCGGAACCGATACGATCTGAAGCGCGTTGAGGAAGCCGCGGCGGTCCACCGCGTCATTCCCGCCATCGACAGCAAGGAAGAAGGATTCCCCGGCGGCGATGGTAAAGCTGATCGCCTGGAAATTCTCTCCTTCGACAAAGGAGTTATACTGACCCGAGTATCCGGCCGACGTGTAGCTGGGATTGGATTGAACCTCAGCCGTGAGCGAAGAGAAGCTGAAGCTCGTGGAAGTGCCGCCGACGCTCGAATAGAGATTCATCGGGTAGCTGGCCGCATTCGAATTGGTATTCCGCGCCATCACGTAGGCGATGTATTCGCCGGCCGCCAGACCATCCAAGCGCAGGCCGATCGCGGTACCGGTACCGGTGGCAGTTCCGCCTCCGAAGAAGCCGTCACGACCTGCCGCGGTGCTGCTGGTATTGTCGCCGTAGATGGAGCCGGTGCCGAGCAGGCTCTGCTGGCCGGGTACCGCGCCACCGCTTCCCGCGAGCGTGAGGGAACTGATGGCGGTGCCAAAATCGATCGTGCCATTCCCGCCCGTGGTCTCCTGGCCAAGGTCCATGGTGATGCCGGCGGCGGCACTCCCGTCGCCATAGACGAGGTCCGTGCGGTTCGCGGAAGTAGTGACGGTGTTCCAAGCCGTTTGGGTCCCGGGGATCCAGCCCGAATTATGCCCCGGGCTGAGGGTGAGGTAGGGTGCGGCGACCACCGAATTCGCGGCAGGATTGCCGAAATCGAGCAGCAGATTGACGGCAAGGGCCGGCGTGCCGGTAGCGAGCAGGACAGCGAGGATGGGGAGGTGTTTCATGGGCTTTATCGCGTTGGGTTCCGGGCGCAGCTTGGGACTGCAAACAGGATCGTGGACTCCCACTTGAATGGCGGGAATGGCGCGCGACTTAGCAAGGGGAGCGAAAAAATTTCCGGGCGTGCTAATTTCCGGGCATTTTCCTGCATTCATAGAAGAACGCGAATCGATGCCCCAGGACCCACTCCGCATGACCAAGGAAGAAGCCCACACCGCGGCGGTGCAGGGCCTGTTCCTCCAATTCCAGCCGGCGGTGCGTGGCTACGTCCTTTCGATGATCCCCAACTTCTCACTAGCCGATGACATCATGCAGGAAATCTTCCTCGTGGTGACTCGGAAGGCGGGAAGCTTCGAGCTCGGCACAAGCTTTCCAGCTTGGGTGAAGACCATCGCCCGGTTCAAGGCGCTGGAAGCGATCCGCGCCGGACGGAGCCGCTGCGAGACGCTCTCGGAAGAGGTCCTGCAAGCGCTCGGCGCGGAGCGGAGCGATTTCCGCGGCGATACCGACGAGCGACTCGGCCTGCTCGCCTCCTGCCTCGAGGAGCTGGCTCCTCAGGCGCGGCGTTCGATCGACTTCCGCTACAAGCAGGACCACCTGCCGCCGCAGATCGCCGGGCTGATGGGCTGCACGGTGCAATCGGTGAACGTGACGCTTTCCCGCGCGCGGGCTTTCCTCCGGGAATGCGTGATGCGCAAGATGGAGGCGGCCAAGACCTGACCCTTTCGAGAGATGTTCGACGAAGCCAGACTGGAGCGCTTGATCGCCGCCTACTTCGACCAGGAGTTGAAGGCAGAGGAGAAGCGCGAGCTCGAAGAGATGCTGCTTGCTTCATCGCGGGCGCGGGAAATTTTCCTCGACCGCGCGGAGTGGCACGGCTTGCTGCGCGAGCAAGCGATGCAAGGTCAGGCCGCGCTGTTGATGGGTGCCAAGGAAACCCGGCGCAAGGTGATCCCTTTCCACCGCAAGGCATGGCTCGGTGCGGGCCTCGCCGCCTGCCTCGCCTTTGCATGGTGGATGCTGCCCCGTGGCGGCGACGAAACTCCTTCCACCGCCGGTCGGGACGCCCCGCCAGCCTCCGACCGGGTGGCCCTGCTGGCACAGGCAATCGACGTGAAGTGGGCAGAGGGGGGCGAAAATTTCCGCGTGGGATCCGCGCTTCCCAGGGGCTGGCTCGAGATCGAGCGCGGCACGCTGCGGCTCGATTTCTACAGCGGCGCACGGGTGATCCTGGAAGGGCCGGCCTCCATCGAGCTCCTTTCGCCCGATCTGGCCCGGCTCGAGAAGGGCAGGCTAACCGCGCGGGTACCCCCGCCCGCGGAGGGATTCACCGTGCTGAGCTCCGATCTGCGTGTCGTGGATCGGGGCACGGAGTTCGGCATGAACGTGAGCGGCACCAACGCCTGCGAGGTGCATGTCTTCGACGGTGAGGTGGAATTGCAAGGCCAACTGCCGGCTGACGCCGGGAAGGCGCTTTACGAAGGCAATGCCGTCTCGATCCGCGAAGGGAAAATGACCGCATTCCCCGCGAACCGCGCTTCCTTTGCCGATCCCGCAACCGTGCTGGCGGCGGCGACACGCGAGACCGAAGCGCGGTGGAGTTCATGGCAAAAGGCTTCCCAGGATCTCAGGGCGGAGCCGGACCTGAAGGTCTATTTCGATTTTGAAGATCTCCAACCCGGAGATCCGGTGATTCTCAACCGGGCGGCCGGAGCCGATGAGGGCTCGCATGGCTCGGTGATCGGCTGCGATCCCCTGCCCGGCCGGTGGACGAAAAAGGGCGCGCTCGGATTTGCGAAGACCAGCGACCGGGTGCGCTTTCGCGCCACCGGGACGACGCCGTCGATGACAATGATGGCCTGGGTGCGCGTGGATAGCCTGCCCCAGAGCCACAACCACTTGTTCTCGATGTCGCCGGAAAAGCTGGGTGAGATCCACTGGAAGATCGACCAGGCCGGACGACTGGTGCTCGGGATCCGGGCGGAGGCGAAGTTCGAGTTCGACGCATGGGAGCGTCTGGAGAGCCCGCAGATCGTGACCGATCAGGACTTCGGACGCTGGATGTCCCTCGCGACCGTGATCGACGGAACGGCGGGGACGATGAAGCATTTCGTGAACGGCGAGGAGGTCGCAAGCGCCCCCATGAAGCGGCGGACGATGCCCCAGCTTGGCATGGCGAACCTCGGAAATTTCGATGCGGCGGTACCGGAGCGTCAGGGAGCCGGCGGGGTGCGGAGCTTCAACGGGCGGATCGACGAGTTCGCGCTCTTCACCCGGGCTCTGAGCGCAGCGGAGATCGCCGGAATGAAGTAAAACGGGCGCTTCGCTCACGCATCTCTTCTCGCCAAGGGCGAAAGGCCGTGCCAGAGGTGGGAGGCCATGAGCGTGTCCCACATCCCGGAAGGTTATCACTCGGTCACTCCTTCGCTGACCGCCCGCGACGCGAAAGCCGCGATCGATTTTTACAGCCGTGCCTTCGGTGCGGAAGTGAAGTTCAAACTCGAAGAGCCGTCGGGCAAGATCGCCCACGCGGAGATCCAGATTGGAAATTCGCGGGTGATGCTCTCCGATGAATACCCGGACTACGGCGCGATCGCGCCGGAGGTCGGGAAGGGCGGCACCTTCATGATCTACGTGGCCGATGTGGATACAGCCTTTGCCCAGGCGGTCGCGGCGGGAGCCACGCCGGTGCAGGAGCCGGCGGACATGTTCTGGGGCGACCGAACCGCGAAGGTGAATGACACCGTCGGTTATCGCTGGACGCTGGCGTCACACGTGAGGGATGTCTCCCAAGAAGAGATGGATGCGGCAATGAAGGCGTGGGGTGAAGGCAACAACTGATTCATGGGACAGGTTCTGGTAATTTTCGCGCACCCCGCTTTCCAGCGGTCCCGGGTGAACCGCGCCCTGGTGAAAGCTGCGGGCACGACCGACGGGGTGACCGTGCACGATCTCTACGAAACCTACCCGGATTTCCTGATCGACGTGCGCGACGAGCAACGCCTGATCGAGAAGCACGATGCGGTGGTCTTCCAGCATCCGTTCTTCTGGTACAGCTGTCCCGCTCTGGTCAAAGAGTGGCTGGATCTGGTGCTGGAGTATCGTTGGGCCTATGGCGAAGGCGGCGATGCGCTGCGCGGCAAGGTCATGGCGCAGGCAATCAGCGCGGGCGGGCCGGAGGATGCCTACCGGCGGGAAGGAGAGAACCACTTCACGATCCGCGAGCTGCTGGCACCCTATGAACAGACCGCGCGGCTCTGCGGGATGGGATATGCGGAGGCCTTCGCCGTGCACGGCACCAACCATTTGGACGATACCGCGCTGGCCGGATTCGCCCGCAATTATTCCACGTGGCTTACGGCGTTGCGCGATGGCAGCGCGCCGCTGTGGCTTCCCGCCCCCGATTGATCCGCCGTGGCCTTCGAAAGTTTTTTCGCGCAAGCGTTCATGTATCTCACCGCCGCGCTGGCGGCGGTGCTGGTGGGGAAGCGGCTGGGGATGGGGGCGGTACTCGGCTATCTGATCGCCGGGGCATTGATCGGGCCGTGGGGCTTGAAATGGGTCGGCGGCGAGAGCGAGCAGATCACGCACTTCGCGGAATTCGGCGTGGTGATGATGCTCTTCCTTGTCGGACTGGAGTTGCAGCCGACGCACCTGTGGAAGATGCGGAAGCAGATCTTCGGGCTGGGAAGCATGCAGGTGGTGATTTCCGCGCTGGCGGTCGCGGGCGTCACGATGGCTTTCGGCACGGGATGGAAGCCGGCGATGGCGATCGGCTTGATCCTCGCGATGTCGAGCACGGCGATCGTGCTGCAGTGCCTGAACGAGCGGAACCTGATGAAGACCGAGGCGGGGCAGAGCTCATTCGCGGTGCTGCTGTTCCAGGATCTCGCGGTGATTCCGATCATGGCGCTGCTGCCCTTGCTCGCGGGGAAGCAGGCCATGCAGGAGCACGGCCATGGCGATTCCGCATGGCTCGACCGCTGGCCGACCTGGGCCCAGCCTTTGATTACGGTCGGGGCGGTGGCCTTGATCGTCCTCGTTGCGCGGATCGCGGTGCGGCCTTTCTTCCGGGCGATCGCGAAGACCCGGCAACGGGAGGCTTTCACGGCGGCGGCGCTGCTGCTGATCATCAGCGTGGCCCTGCTGATGACGAAGGTGGGGCTTTCCGCGGCGCTGGGGACTTTCGTCGCCGGCGTGGTGCTGGCGAACAGCGAGTACCGGCACGAACTGGAAAGCGATATCGAGCCCTTCAAGGGACTCCTGTTAGGTTTGTTCTTCCTGGGGGTGGGTACCGGGATCGACTTCGGGCACATCGCGAGCCATGCGGGCACGGTGTTCGGCGGAGCGGCGGCGTTGCTACTGGTGAAGGGCGGCGTGCTCTTCGGGCTTTCCTGGCTTCGGGGAGCGAAGTGCGGGGCCTCGCTGATCTTTTCATCGGCCCTGGCGGCGGGCGGCGAGTTCGCCTTCGTGCTGATCACGCTGGCGGCGGGTACGGAAGTTTTCCCGGAAGAGACCTCCCGCACGCTGGTGGCGGTGGTGGCGCTGACGATGGCTGTGACGCCGCTGCTGATCATGGCGAGCCATCGCTTCACCGAGCGCGGCAAGCCGGCGGAGAAGCCGGAACGCGAGAGCGATGTGGAGGACCAGGGCGCTCCGGTCATCATCTGCGGCTATGGCCGCTTCGGTCACGCGGTCGGCAGGCTGCTGCACACGCAGGGGATCGATTCGACGGTGCTCGACAACGACGCGGAGCAGGTGGAAACACTGCGGCAGATCGGATTCAAGGTCTTCTACGGCGATGCCGGGCGGCCGGATCTCCTGCTGACAGCAGGAGCCGCGCGGGCCAAGGTGCTGGTGATCGCGCTGCGCGATGCCGAGATCGCGCTGAAGATCGTGAACATGGCGCGGAAGCATTTCCCGCACCTCCAGATCTTCCTGCGCGCCCACAGCCGGCGGGAGGCCTATGAATTCCTGGATGCGGGCGAGGAGCGGATCTATCGCGAGACGCTGGATTCCTCGCTGCGGATGGGCACGGACGTGCTGCGCTCGCTGGGCCTGCCCGCCTATGCGGCCCATCGTGCGGCGAAGCTCTATCGCAAGGCGGACGAGACCTTCGTGCGCAAGATGGTGGCACATCGCCACAACCGCGCCACCTTCCTGACGGCAGCGCGGGAATCGCAGGCGATCTTCGACACGGTGATGCGTGCGGACCCGCTGGACAAATCCCATTCGGATGACGGCTGGATCCCCCCGGCAAAGGGCGACAGCAAGGATGACATCGCGCCGTGAACAGCCTCTCGACATGGGTTCTGGCAATCGGCCTGGCCGTGGCGGCATGCGCTCCGGCAAGCTTGGAACGGGTGGAGGAGCGGCGGAGGACGAGGGCCACCGCGAGCGATCTGGACCGTGCTTTCGAGGGGGCGAACGACGCGGCGGCAACGCGGGCGCTGGGAGATTGGATCGGGCAGGCACACCGGAGTGGAGGAACCGCCTTCGAGATCGGTCGATTCCGGGTAGGGTTCGATGATGGCGGCGACGGGATGTATGCCCCCGGGTACTTTGATCGGCTCGAGCGGGCGTCGCGCTACACCCCGGTGGGCTTGGAGCATCATCGTGAAGCCGGGGTCGGCGTACCTTTGATCGGCCATCGCGAGAACCGCAAGCGCGAGCCGGTGGAACGATGGTATCCTCCCGAAGCGATCGAGCGTGCTATCACCGCGGTGGCCATTCCCGGCCCGGTGCATCGCGGCAAGCGGAACGTGGAGATCCGCCTGTACGACCGGCTGCGGACGGAGTCGATATGGATCGCGGGCAGGCGGCAGCCGCTCGCCGCGGATTTCACCGTGCCGTGGGCCGGGCTTTTGCGGGAAACCCGGGCGCTGGCGACCACCGGGCTGACTTCGGTATTGCGGCAGCACTCCGGGCGCGATCCGGGCTTCGCCTTGCTCGAGGCCTACGATCCGGACAAGACGCCGCTGATCCTGATCCACGGGCTCTTCTCCACCCCGCTCGCGTGGGCGGAACTCACGAACGAACTCTGGGCGGATCCCGCCGTGCGGCAACGCTACCAAATCTGGCACTACCTCTATCCCACGAATGCGCCGCCGCTCTACTCGGCGCGGGTGATGCGCAAGCAACTCGACGAGTTGCGGCATTTCCTCGACCCGCAGGGCAAGGACAAGGCAATGCAGCGGACGGTGGTAATCGCGCACAGCATGGGTGGCATCCTCGCCAAGTCGCTGGTGGTCGATCCACGCGATGCGTTCTGGGATGCGATCTTCACGCGACCGATGTCCTCGATGAAGCTCACCACCCAGGAACGCGCCACGCTGGAGGAGGCGTTTTACTGGCAGCCACGCCGTCATGCGGACCGGGTGGTCTTTTGCTCCGTGCCCTTTGGCGGGAGCACCTTCGCGGCGTCATGGATCGGACGGTTGGGACGACGCTTGGTGGCACCCAGCCAGGGGTTCAGCGATTTCTTCGACGGGTTGGAGAAGAAAAACCCGGGGATCTGGCAACCGGCCTATCGCGAGCTGCCGGGCAGCGCCGTGAACAGCGTTTCGAGTCTCTCGCCGCAGCAGCGCTCGATGGAGATCTTCCAGAGCCTGCCGATTGTACCGGGGACGGCGTCGCATGTGATCACCGGGTCACGGGATTTCTTCGTGGCACAATCGAGCTCCCGCGTGCCCGGAGCGGAGTCCACGCTGGAAGTTCCCTCCGGCCACGGCTCCTTCCATCACCCGCAGGCCATCGCGGAGATCAAGCGGATCCTGGCGCTGCCGGCGGCCCGCTGAAGGAAAGGCTTGGACGGCGGGGCAAGCGGGAGGATGTTAGCCGCGTGATTTTCCCCATCAGCGACGACGACCGGCATTTGATGAAGCCCGCCTGGGTGAGCATCGGGCTCCTGCTAGCGAACGTGATGTTGTTCCTCGTGCAGTTGATGGACCCGGCTTTCACCTACGGTTGGAGTGTCATTCCGCAGGAAATCGTGAAGGGCGTCGATCTGGTGGGATACGCGGTGATCCAAGCGGGAGGGGAATTCCATCGGGTGCCACAAGCACCGGGTCCGAGCCCGATCTATCTCACGATCTTCTCGGCAATGTTCATGCATGGCGGCTGGGCGCACATCGGCGGAAACATGCTCTACCTGTGGATCTTCGGGGACAACGTGGAGCACCGTTTCGGGTCGGTGAAGTTCCTGCTGTTTTATCTGATCAGCGGGATCGTCGCGACCTTCGCGCAGATCGCCACCGACCCGCAGGGGGTGATCCCGAACCTCGGGGCATCGGGCGCGATCTCGGGAGTGCTGGGTGCCTATCTGGTGTTGTTCCCGCGGAACATGGTGAATGCGGTGTTCTTCTTC
>CAMLOZ010000078.1 GCA_946481625.1 uncultured Haloferula sp.
ACGGGCAAGGGCCCGGGGGCTCCGGCGGTTTTCACCGTTTCCGTGCGGCGTTTTCTGGAGGAGGATCTTCTACAGGGCGAGATGTTCGGTCCCGCGGCTCTGATCGTGCAGGGGTCGCTGGACGAGATCGGGGCGACGATTCCGGAACTGGAGGGCCAGTTGACTGCCACGATCCACGGCACCGAGGAAGAACTGGCGGATCATGCCCCGCTCGTCGCGGCACTGGCCCGCAAGGCCGGACGGGTGATCTTCAACGGTTTCCCGACCGGGGTGGAAGTCTGCCACTCGATGGTCCACGGAGGGCCCTATCCCTCCACCTCCGATGGCCGTAGTACTTCGGTGGGAACGATGTCGATCCAGCGCTTCGTGCGTCCGGTCGCCTACCAGGCCTTCCCGCAGTCCGCCCTTGCGCCGGAGCTTCAGGATGGAAATCCGCTCGGCATCTGGCGCATGGTGGACGGGGAACGGGTGAAGTGAGCCCCTTACTTCGCTGACGCCGGCTGTCCTTCATCCGGCTCGTCCAACCTGAAGAGGATCACCCGGGATTCCCCGCGGGCTTCCGATCGGCCGTGGCCCACGGGGATCAGTTGTTCCGCGGAGACGCCGTTGCGGGCCAGTTCGCGCGCGATCGCTTCCGCGCGCTGCTGGGAGAGGATCTGGATCTCTTCGAACGAATCATCCGCCGTGGCGTGGGCCTCGATGATGAAGCGCTGGTCGGCGAACATCGGGTCTTTCATCGCTTCGGAGAGCATTTGGATCGTCTCGTAGGCGTGGGGATCGGCGAACTGGGTGGAGCCCGCGCGGAAGACGATGTCACCGCTGTCGATCATGCTCTCCTTGCTGACCGGGTAGGAGATCACCCGAGCGTCGGCCGAGCGGTAGCTTTCCGGCAGCGAGGCGAGGGGATCTCCCGCGGTCGCGAAGAACCGTGCGGCCTCGGCGGCCGTTTGCAACTCGACGTTACCCAGCGAGACTTGGGCGAGCAATACGGCGGGGATGGAGGTCTTCGAGTGGAAGTGCACATAGCGCCGTCCTGCGTGGAAGAACCGCAGCGAGTCCGCGGTTGTCGTCATGGGCCGGAAGAAAGGCGGTGCCGTGCGATCCGCCGCCGGTTGCCCGCTCAGGCGGTCCCGCAGGTAGTCCTTGGCTCCGGCGCGCATTTCCCCGGGAACATCCGCCGCAGCGGAGGCGGCCGCGTCCGCGATTGCATTTCCGCGTGCCTGTTCGGCACGGGACACCGGTCCGTCCGTCGCGAGAATTCCTGCAATGATCGCGCGGGCCTCTTCCGGCCGGGCGATCTGAAGCTTGCTTAGACGGACCGCCGACTCGGCTTCGGTCATCGCTTCGCGCACGGCGGTCTCGCTTTCGAACGCGGTCGGTTCTTCCGGTAAGACGGGCTGCCCGCCCCCTTGCTTGGCGCGGTCCGCGGCAGAGGCGGGCCAGGAGGCGGGGTTGGCCTTATCGTGGTGGGCATCGTTTACCACGGCCGCCTCGGGACCGGCCTTGCGGGAACTGTCGGTCGCGCGGCGCGAGTCGGGCGAGGCCTTGTTCGAGTTGTCATCGGTGACCTTGCGGGAGTCGTTGCCCGCGGCGGGTGCCTTGTCTTCGACCTTGCGGGCGTCGGGGCTCGCCTTGCCGCTTTCATCGGTGATCGCTCGGGCGTCGGCTGGCCTTTCCTGGGCCCGTTCGTTCGCCTTGCTGCCTTCGTCCTGGACCGGCCGGGAGTCGTTGCCGGAGGCCTTCGAGGTGTCACGCACGGGTTTCGCGTCCTGACCGGCTTTCGCGGACTCGTCCTTGAGGGGTTTCGACTCGGGGTTGGCCGGGTCGGCGGCGGAGGAAATGGCCAAGGCGGAGACCGAGATCAGGAGGCAGGAGAGGCGCGCGCCCGATCGTGCCATGTCCCGCACGCTCCGGGGAATGGGGTTTGCTTTCATACAACCCTGAACGCTCGTTGCGTGCCATTGAGGCCGGGTCACAAGGCATTGGAGTGGAGCAACGAACGAATTCCGGAAAAGGCTTCAGGATGCAGGTTTGCCCCGCCCGGGATGCACTTTGCAGACCGGGTCCGGGGGAGGGGAAGCCCGGTGAAAGTGGGAGACGATCAACTGCAGATGAACGGGATGGACGCGGATGAAGAGATTTGGACCGGGATGGAGGGGATCAACCGGATAGGGGTGAATGGCATTATTGCCACATCCTAGAGTTAGGAATGGAGATAGTCCCTGTGTTGACGTGGTGTGATTCCAAAAAAGATAAATAAATATCATCTTGACCATTTCGGGCCGTCGGGTATTTCCGCGTCAGTGGATCCCCGTAACTTCAAGGATTTCCCTTGGTCGTTGCGGGGGTGAGCGAGGGTTGAGGCGGCACCCGGAGCCTGAAATGGCGCGGGGTTTCTCCGGAAATCGTTGAATTGCATAACATTCCCAAAACTTCTCATTATTGATATAATCGAGTTTTATTTGAACTAAAGATTGACGAAAACGCGGGGATTGGCTGAAAGCTCCCGTGCGTCTGCGGCACCCGCGGCGCATCACCCTTCCCATCCTCCTTCCTTACTCCCATGGATTCCGAATCCACCCGCTCTGGAGGCTATTCTCCGGGCAGACGACGCGTGATTGCGCTGGCAGGTGCCGGCGGTTTGGCCGGTGTGGCGGCCTCGATTTGGCCATGGAAGCAGCCTGCCGGGGAGGTGTCGCTCCCCACCGTCTCCGCCAATCCTTCCGCCGCGAAGGCACCGGCCGCGGAAGATGCCCCCGCGGCTCCATCGCCGGTGGTATCCGATTCAGCGGTCTCGGTGGAACGCGAACGCTTTGCCCGACATGTGGGCGAGGTTTTCCGGGCGATGGCGGAAGGTTCGGGCACGACCGACCTTGTCCTCGAATCGGTGGGCCCCTTGGTCGCGATGTCCGGTGACAAGAACCGGCGCTTCGAGGGTTACTCGCTTCTATTCAAAGGCCTGTCCGGCGTGGTGCCGGGCGATGGCGTGTGCCGCTTGAGCCACGGGAGCCTCGGCGACACCGACTTCTACGTGGGCGCTGTCGGTGGACCGGTCGGCCCGCCGTGCTGCGAAGCTGTGATCTCCCGTGCTGTCTAACTGATTTCCTTCCCTCCTTTTCCTTCCGAACCATGGCTGAACCTTTCCTCGCCGAGATCAGGATCATGTCCTTCAACTTCCCGCCGAAAGGCTGGGCGTTCTGTAACGGACAGTTCCTACCCATCAACCAGAACCAGGCCCTGTTCGCGCTCCTGGGAACGACCTTCGGTGGCAACGGCCAAACCACCTTCGCGCTGCCGAACCTGCGCGGGCGGGTGCCGGTGCACATGGGGGACGGGATCATCCTGGGCGAGGCTGCGGGCCAAGAAGCCCACACGGTCACCATCTCGGAACTGCCGGCCCACGTGCATTTCGTCAATTGCGCCTCGCCCACCGCTTCCAATGAGGACCCGCTCAACCGCATGCCCGGTCGGGCGGCGGGCAATGCCTACGGTGCCGCTACCGGACTGGTGGCGATGGCACCGCAAATGGTCGGCAGTGTCGGCGGCAGCCAGGCGCACGAGAACCGCCAGCCTTACCTCGTCTTGAATTTCTGCATCGCCCTACAGGGCATCTTCCCGAGCCAAAACTGAACCCCGACACGTCATGGCCCAACCTTATGTAGGAGAGATCCGGATGTTCGCGGGCAACTTCGCCCCGGCCGGCTGGTTGTTTTGCGACGGGTCCACCCTTCCCATTTCCGAAAACGAGGTGCTCTTCCAACTGATCGGCACCACCTATGGCGGCGACGGCGAGGAGACCTTCAACCTGCCGAACCTGTCCAGCCGCGTGCCGATCCACATGGGCACCGGTCCGTCTGGCGCGACCTACCAGATCGGCGAGATGGCGGGTGTCGAGGAGGTCACGCTGACCACCCAGCAGATCCCGAATCACACTCACCCGATGCTCGGGTCTTCGAACTCCGCCACGGGCCCGACTCCCGGCGGACAGGTTTATGCCGCCTCCGACATCTATACCGCCGCGGGGACGCCGCAGTTGATGAACGCGCAATGCATCACCGTGACCGGCGGTAGCCAGCCGCACACCAACATGCAGCCCTTCCTGGTGGTGAACTTCATCATTTCCCTTTTCGGACTTTTCCCCTCCCAAACCTGATCACCACCATGGCCGATCCTTTCGTTGCCGAAATCCGCATCTTTGGCTTCAACTTCCCGCCGAAAGGCTGGGCGTTCTGTGACGGGCAGTTGCTGCCCATCAGCCAGAACACCGCGCTCTTCTCCCTGCTGGGCACCTATTACGGCGGGGATGGCAAATCGACCTTCGCGCTGCCGAATCTCCAGGGCTGCGCCCCCATGGCAGCCGGTCAGGGCCAGGGGCTCAGCGAGCGCTTCCTCGGTGAAACCTCGGGAGTTCCCAACGTGACGCTGCTCCAGTCGGAGATCCCCGCGCACAACCACACGCTGGGCGCCTCGCAGGACCGGACCGACGAGCTGGGTTCGCCCGCGAACAACCTGCCTCCCGGCGGCGGCGCCGACCTCTACGCCGACTTCGTGCCCAACAGCAACCAGCAGATGGCGTTCACCGCGCTCTCGATCGCCGGTGGAAGCCTGCCGCACAACAACATGATGCCTTATCTCGGGCTGAACTTCTGCATCGCGATGCAAGGGGTCTTTCCGCCCCGCCCATGACGACACCAGCCGATGAACGACCGCCCTACCAGCTCCGGCCCGCGACCGACGGGGACCTCGCATTCATGCGGGTCCTCTACGGCCACACGCGGGAGGACGAACTGGCGGTCACCGGCTGGACCCGCGAGCAAAAGGACGCCTTCCTCGACCACCAGTTCGGCGCGCAGACCGAACACTACCGCCAGCACCGGCCCGCAGCGGTGTGGCAAATCCTCGTCGTCGATGGAAACGACGCCGGTCGCCTCGTCATCGACCGCCGGCAAGACGATCACCGGATTGTCGATGTCACCCTCTTGCCGGACTTCCGCGGACGCGGCATCGGCACTTCGCTCCTGCGGACGCTCCAACGGCAAGCCGCGGCGGCAGGCTGCATCCTCTCGATTCACGTCGAGGTCCACAACCCGGCGATGCGCCTCTACGAACGGCTCGGCTTCCGCCCCGTCGGCGGGGAAGGTCCGGTCTATCAACTCATGGAGTGGCGCGCGTCCTGTTAATGTTAGGAGAGCACCGCTTCGATTTTCGACCCGTCCGGGCTATCGCCCGTCTGAACCAGAAACAACTCCATCACCCCTGCGGCGGGATGAGCCATCCGGTAGATCCGCTGGTCCATCCGCAGGCCCGCAGGGCCGGTGAATTCCAGCCGGAACGGCTCCCGTGCGGTTTCCGCGGTTCCGGCATCCCAAGCCACCACTCCCGAAAGCCTCAACTCCACCACCGGCTGCGTCTCCAGCGTGAACACATCGCCGATTCTTCCTTCGAAATCTTCCCGCTTCAACTCGCCTGCATCGATCATGACCGCGGTCTAGTCGATGGCGGCGACGACCGATAGCCCGATTTTCCGAAAATTCCGTTCCATCCGTTCCCATCCCTTCCTTCCTCATGAAGTCTCGTATCCATCCCGCCCTGCCCTTGCTTGTGGGAGCCCTCGGCTTCGTCCAAGCCCCTTTCGCCCACGCTGCGCCCCAGATCGACACCCAACTGCAGGACTCCCTCACCACCGATGGGAACCCGGTTGGCACTGCCAATGACGGCGACGTGATCGAGTACCGCGCGACCATCACCAATACGGGCGACCAGACCGCGACCGGCACGACCTTCAACGGGACGCTCGATGCGAAGGTGCACCAGCTCGACGGCACGGAGAACATCTCGCCGCTGGCCCTCGACGACAGCTACACCGCGGTGGGCAACACGCCGCTGAAAGTGGGCGTCGCCGCGGGTTCCGGTCCGGAAGTGGTGCTAGCGGGTTCGGTCTTCGACAACGACCGCGAGTTCCTCGGCGACACCTTCAGCTTTGACGCGACGCTCACGCCGACCGCCGGCAACGGCCAGGTCGTCTTCAATGCCAACGGCACCTTTACCTACACGCCGAATCCCGGCTACGAGGGCACCGACAGCTTCACCTACCGCGTCAAGGACGCCAAGGGCCTGACCGGCACCGGCACCGTGTCGATCACGGTGGACACGCCGGTGTGGTACGTGAACGCCTCCGCGGGAGTCGATGGCGACGGACGCGCTGCCACGCCATTCAACGCGCTGACCAAGCTCAACAACGGCGCCGCTCCGGATGAAGCGGGAGACGTGATCTACCTCTACGGTGGCAGCACCTACAACGGCGGCCTGACGCTGCTGAACAACCAGCAACTGATCGGCGGCGGCAATGTCCTGCAGGTGAACGGCCACACGCTGGTGGCTGCAAGCACCCGCCCGACGCTATCCAACGGGGCCACTGTGCTAACGCTGGCGCAAGGCAACACGGTCCGGGGCCTCCACTTGACCAGCACCACCAACGGCCATGCGCTCAGCGGATCGAACTTCGGCACGCTGACAGCCGAGCTTGGGAACGTCACCGCCACGGGTGGAGCGGCTCTGCGGTTGCTCACCGGCACCGCCACGCTCACCACGCTGAACGTGAGCGCCAGCAACATTCCCTCCGGCGGCAACGGGATCCTGCTTTCCGCGGTGTCCGGCACCGTGACGGTGAACGGAACCACCACCGTGAGCGCTGCGAACGGCGCGAGCGTCTCGCTCGTGAGCAGCCCGGCCACGATGACCTTCGGCTCGGTGGCGGTGACCTCCCGCGGCAACACGGGTATCTTCATCGATGATTGCGATGGCACGGGGATCAACTTCGGTGCGGTCACGATCTCGAACGCCTCGAATGCCGGCGGCCACGGCGTGCGCATCGAGGACGGCAGCGCTCCGGTCGTCTTCGCATCCACCACCATCAGCGCGACCCGGCAGACGGTCGCGACCGCCGATGGCGACAGCAACGGGCATCCCGACAACGACGGCGATGGCGACGCGATCTTCCTCAAGAACCAGAGCGGCACCGTGACGATCAGCGGCGGGACGCTCTCGAACCTCGCCTGCGACGGCATCGACCTCCGCAGTTCTTCCAGCCTGATCGTCTCCAACATGATCATCGAGGACATTGGCCTGAACTCGAGCAACAATGTCTCCACGGACAGCGCCGGCATCTTCGCCCGCAACCTCTCCGGCACCCTCTCGGTGACGAACACCATCATCCGGCGCTTCCACGGCACGGTGGACGCCGGCCTCGACAGCACCGGTCATCAGGAGCGCGGCATCAACCTACGCAACAACGGCGTCAGCTTCACCCAGGTCCGCCTCGACAACGTGGACATGGAGAACACCCCCGGCAACGGCCTCGAAGGGGCCGACGGCGTCGAGGCGGTCTTCGAGGGTGCGGTTTCCGGCGCGATCAAGATCTTCAACGGTTGCACCTTCCAGCACCTCTCGGATGGCGAGGGCGTGCAGATCGTCCACTCGGGCAGCGGCACGCTGAACGTGGAAGTCGCGAACTCCACCTTCGCAAACGCGGTCCAATGGGATCACGACGGCAACTCCGCCACCGCCAAGGTCGGCGGCTTCGGCGGCATCGACTTCGCCGCGGACGGCAGCGCCACCTGCAACGTCAACATCCACCACAACCTCTTCAGCGACCTTTACATGGGGAACTTCACCGCGGGTAACGTGAACCTGCGCGCCCGCGGCACCTCGGCCTGTTCGTTCTTCTTCACCAACAACACGATGGATGGCGACGCCATGGACAACCTGGCCGGCCGCATCGGCGTGAACATCACCGCGGGTGACGGCGGCGGCGTTGCGGTCGGGGATCCCGCGCCGACCAAGTTCGACGTGCTGATCGAGAACAACGTGATCGACGAGACCGATGACGACGCCTTCACCGTGGATGTCCGCGGCCGTGCCCTGGTGAACGGCGTGCCCGGCAACGTGATCATCCGCAACAACACCATCGGCCAGACCGATGCGGTCTCGCGCCGCTCCGCCTTCGAGGGCAGCCGCATCCGCATCCGCGATGCCGTGGCGAAGACCGTCAACGTGCTCGTCTCCGGCAACAACATCCGCAGCCACGGCAACAGCAACGGCGACGGCGTGGTCGAACTGACCTCCGAGGCGGCCGGTTGCGTGGTCAATGCGACGGTGATCAACAACACTTTCAAGAACGACGACGCCGCGGTCGGTGCGCCCTGCTTCTACGCCGACACCCGCGCGGGCGGCGTGATGCACCTCGATGTCACCGGCAACATCGCGAACGCAGCGACCAACGTCGGGGCCGTCGAATATCACATCAACAACGGCGGCACGGTCAACGTGAAGGGCCCCGGCAGCGCCACGGTCACCGCCGCGAACATTCAGGCGGCGAACCCCACCGGCGGCGGTGTCGCCTTCATCGGCTCCGGCACGACGGTCTTCAACAACAACGCGACGATTTCGCAACCGACCGAGCCTACCCCTCCCTCGCTGCCGATGATGGCGGATCCGGAAATGGTTCCCGGCCCGCAGCCGGTGGAGGAGGCGTCCGAGGTGGCACCCGATCTTCGTGAAGAACAACTTTCCCAGGCGACCGGCAGCGTGACGACCGCGCTTTCCCAGGCCCAGCTTGACGCAATGGTGGCGGTTGCCCGCGAGCGTTGGATTTCCACCGGTCTCACGCCCGCCCAGCGCGAGCTGCTTGAAAACGTCCAGGTCACCGTGGCGGATCTCCACGGCATGCACCTCGGCGCGAGCCGTCCGGGCCGGATCGAGCTGGATGCCGATGCCGCGACGACCGGCTGGTTCCTCGATGCCACGCCTGAGAACGACAGCGAGTTCTCCAACTCCGGCGACGGCCGCATGCCCGCACGCTCCGATGAGCTCGCGGTCCATCGCATGGACCTGTTGACCACCGTGATGCACGAACTCGGTCACCAGTTCGGCCTCGCGGACCGCTACGACCGCGGCGACCGGGGACGCCTGATGTATGGCTACCTGATCCCCGGCGAGCGTCGCCTGCCGCAGGCCGGTGAAGCCGCGGGCGTCGTGCCGAGCGGCAAGTCCCACGACGAGTATCTGACTGCTCCCCTTGTGATCGGCGACCTGCCGGCTGGCAAGTCGGTGGTCATCACCTTCCAAGCCGAGGTCGATCTCGCTGTCGGCACTTCGATCAGCTTCCAGGCCACGACTTCCGGCACGAACTTCGCGGACGTCCTGTCCAACGACCCCGACACTGTCGCCGCGCTCGATCCCACGATCACGCCATACCAAGGCAACCTGCCTCCGGTGGTGGCGGCCAACAGCGCCGCGGTCAACGGCTTCGTCGGCGACCTGATTTCCAACACCGGCACCTGGAGCGATCCCGATGCGGGCCAGACGGTCGGTCTCAGCGCCAGCGTCGGCGCGATCATCAAGAACGGTGACGGCACTTGGAGCTGGTCGATCACTCCTGCGGCGGAAACTCCGGCCCCGGTTACGGTGACCATCACCGCGAATGACGGCACCGGCTTGTCGAACGCCATCACGGAAACGACCTTCACCTACTCGGCCGCACGCAAGCCCCAGGAGATCACCTTCTCCTTGCCCTCCACCATCAGCCACACCGGCTCCATCGCCCTCTCGGCGACCGGTGGTGCCAGCGGTGAACCGGTGACCTTCTCC
This sequence comes from uncultured Haloferula sp., assembly GCA_946481625.1. The sequence goes on from CAMLOZ010000078.1 coordinate 9,649, forward strand.
GTCCAGAGCGGCCCCGGCACCATCTCCGCGGGCTCGCTCACCTTCACCGGCACCGGTGACGTGGTGGTCGATGCCAACCAAGAGGGCAACACCGTCTATCTGCCGGCTCCGACCGTCTCGCGCTCGGTCACCGTGACCAATGCCGCGCCGGTGCTCACCGTGAACGGCGATCCCTTGAGCGTGACCGTGCAACAAACCCAGACCGCGACCGCGACCGGCACCTTCTCCGATGCGGACAACGAGACCGTGAGCTTCACTGCCACCAGCGGCGGCAACCCCTTCGGTTCGGTCAGCGGTGATGCCGGTGCCTGGACCTGGAACTATCCGAATGCCGTGCCGGGGATCTACACCGTCCGCGTCACCGGTACCGACACGCTCGGCGCGTCCCACTTCGTCGAGTTCAACGTGACCGTCACCGCCAATTCCTACCTTGCCTGGGTTGCCGCGAACGGCATGACCGGCGACGAGACCGGCACTGACGATGACTATGACTCCGACGGCGTG
>CAMLOZ010000079.1 GCA_946481625.1 uncultured Haloferula sp.
ATAGAACGTGCCCGGGGATGCGACTGTGGACTTTGATCAAGCTGATAGCGGGGGTGGTGGTCCTCGGGGTCACCGTTTTCACCCTGATGCTGGCGTGGCACGTCCAGCGGGAGCCTCTGGGGGATATTTTCGCGCAACTGGTGCCGGTGCAGTTCGAGCCGAAGCCGATCGAAAATCTGCCGCAGGCCGATGCCTCCCTGCCGGAGATCGATCCCGGGGCGAAGGTTTTCGAGAAGGCCAGGGAGTTGATCGCCGTGGGGGATCTCGCCTCGGCGCGCGAACGCCTGTTGATGGTCGTGAACATCTACCCGCGCTCGAAATCGGCACCGGAAGCCCGCCGGATCGTGGGTGAGATGAACCTCGACGACCTGCTTTCCGCCGCCCACATGGACGGCAAGGAGATTCACGTCGTCCGGCCGGGAGAGTCCTTTCTGGGAATCGCCGCCAAGCACAAGACGACCCTCGACTGCATCATGCACCTGAACGGTCTCATGGACCTGCAGGGGCTGCGGCCGGGTGAGGAACTGGTGGTCATGCCACTCGAGCTACGGGTGCTCATCGAGCCCGCCCGCAAGACGCTTTCGCTCTGGGAGGGCGGTCGTTTCATCAGGGAGTACCCCCTTGTTTCCATGGATCTGGGTAGCCAGAAGGGCGGACTGCGAACCAAGATTTCATCGAAGGCCGGAATCGCCGGGGACCGCCGGGTCACACCCGGAATGAAGAATTACCGGGAATCGGAGAAGGTCTTCGCACTCGAGAAATCCTCGCTGCAGATCCGGTCGATCGACCCCGCGGCGGAAGTCCGGACCAGGGAGGATTTGTCGCCGGGTCCCGGCTTCCATCTTGCGGTGGAGGATGCCGAAGAACTCGCCCTGTTGCTCCGGCCGGGGAATGAGGTGGAAATCCGCCCGATCACCCCCTAGCTTTTCCCCGCCCCGGCCCCATCCCATTTTCCCAAGCGCATGCAATTGTTGGAATTCGAAAAGCCCATCGCGGAACTCGAGCGCGAGCTGGACAAGCTCCGCTCCAAGGCCGCTTCGCAGAACATCGACATGTCCGACGAGATCGCCAAGATCGAGTCCAAGCTGGCGGAGACCCGCCAGCAGATCTATGATAACCTGACCCCTTGGCAACGCGTGCAGATCGCCCGTCATACCCAGCGGCCTTTCATGCTCGATTATCTGGCCCACGCATTTTCGGATTTCTGTGAGCTCCACGGGGATCGCCGCATCGGGGATGACCATGCCATGCCCGGCGGCTTCGCCCGCATCGGCGGCAAGCGGGTGGTGGTGGTCGGTCACCAGAAGGGCCGCGATACGAAGGAAAATCTGAAGCGCAACTTCGGCAGCGCCCACCCGGAGGGATACCGGAAGGCGCTACGGCTGATGAAGCTGGCGGAGAAATTCGGGCTGCCCGTGATAACCCTGATCGACACCCCGGGAGCCTATCCGGGCATCGGCGCGGAAGAGCGGAATATCGCCGAGGCAATCGCCTTCAACCTCCGCGAGATGATGCTGCTGAAGGTGCCGGTCATTGCGATCGTGCTCGGCGAAGGCGGTTCCGGCGGGGCGCTCGGGATCGGCGTGGCCGACCGGGTGCTGATGATGGAGAACGCTTACTATTCGGTCATCAGTCCGGAAGGCTGTGCCGCCATTCTCTGGAAGCACCGCAAGCATGCTCCGGAGGCGGCGGAGGCGATGAAGCTCGCCGCCCCCGACCTCCTGAAGCTGGGGCTGATCGACGGCTTCATCCCGGAACCCTCCGGCGGTGCCCATCACGATCACGCCGGAACGGCCAGAGCTCTCCGGGACACGATCCTTTCCCACCTCGACGAGTTGTCGAAGCTCTCGACGGAGGAACTGCTCGAAGCCCGCTACGCGAAGTTCCGGGCTTTCGGCGAGTGGGACGGGAAATAGGCGCGGCTCAGAGGCCTGCCGCCCAGAGGCTGGCGTGGATCTTGAAATCCACGAGGTAGCCCTCGGCTTCCTTGGCCTTGAGCCAGGCCCGCAGGTCGGAGCGGGGGACGAGGTGGACCTTGATGTCCTCGTGCTCGGTGCCGCCGCCATCGGCCTCTTTCACGAGATCCGTGGCGTGGAAAAGGTGGGTCAACTCCGGGGTCATCCCGGCCGAAGTGGGGGTGGCGATGAGCAACTCAATCTTGCCAGCTCGATAACCGGTCTCCTCCAACAGCTCCCGCGCGGCGGTGGCGGCGAGGGCTTCGCCGCGGAATTCCTCCTCGTCGCCCACCAGTCCGGCGGGGACCTCGATCACCTTCCGCTGCACCGGAACCCGGAATTGCTCGACCAGGACCACCTCGTCATCGGGGGTCGTGGCGAGGATGCCCACGCAGGCATCGGCATTCGGCCGTTTCACGAAATCCCAGTGGCCGATCCGGTAAAGGCCCAGCCAGCGGGTTTCAAACAAGGTTTCCGGTTCGATCATTGGCATGAAGAATGGTTGGCTGACGGGCGTATCAGGGGCACTGTTCTCCCGCAAACGATGTCGCGACACGATTTCCAGATTCCCGTCACCTTCAAGCACCGCGTTTGCTTCACCCGCGATGCGTTCGGCGCGGGCAATACCTTGTTAGGCGAAATCCTTACCGAAGGGGAGGGTCGCCGGGTCCTCGTGGCGCTGGAAGAGAGCGTGGCGAAGGCCTGGCCCGAGCTGGCCCGGAAGATCGAGGGCTACTTCGCGGATCTCGGCTTCGACTGGCGCGGCGTGCATATTCTTCCCGGCGGTGAAGCGGTGAAGCGCGACGACGGATTGGTCCGGCGCGTGTGGGAGACCATCGACCGCGAGCACATCGACCGGCATTCCTATCTACTGGTGATCGGCGGCGGTGCCTTCCTCGATGCGGTCGGCTACGCGGCGGCGACCGCGCATCGCGGCGTGCGGCTGGTGCGTTTTCCGACGACCACCTTGTCCCAGGACGACAGCGGGGTGGGGGTGAAGTGCGCGATCAACGGCTTCGGCAAGAAGAACTGGATCGGTGCCTTCGCCGTGCCCTTCGCGGTGATCAACGACTTTGCCTTCCTGCAGAGCCAGGATGAGGAGACCCGCCGGGCGGGGCTGATCGAGGCGGTAAAGGTGTCGCTGGTGAAAGACGGCGAGTTCTTCCGCTGGATCGAGGCGAACGTCGAAAAGCTGGAGGTGTTGGAGCCGGCCGCCTTGGAGGAGTGCGTGGAGCGGAGCGCGCTCCTGCATGCCCGGCATATCGCGCAGGGTGGCGATCCCTTCGAAACCGGGAGCAGCCGTCCGCTCGATTTCGGCCACTGGTCGGCGCACAAGCTGGAGCAACTTAGCGGATTCACCCTGAGCCATGCCCATGCGGTGGCGATCGGGGCGGCGCTGGACACCCTTTATTCGGCCCGCTGCGGTCTGCTGCGGGATTGCGTGGCGGAGCGGGTGATCGATGTGATCTCGGGATTGAAGCTGCCGCTCTGGCACACAGCGCTCGATCTGCGCGATGCCGCCGGCCGCCGTTTGGTTCACGCCGGTTTGGAAGAATTCCGCGAGCATCTGGGCGGTGAACTCACCGTGCTGCTTTTGCGGGACGCGGGGATCGGGCAGGATGTGCATGCCCTTGATGAAGGGCTTGTGGATGCTTGCCTCGATACCTTGCGCGACCGGCAGGCCGTGCTCGATGCGGCACGGCCGGTGATCGGGAAGGAGTAAGGTTTTGGAATGGGACGACGATCCGAGGGTGCCGACGTGCCCCTGCATGACTTCGCTTGCCCCAGGCTGTCTTCCTTGTCACCCCGTCGGGACTCTGGAGCAAGTCGTGGAAGGCTGCTGTTAGTCCTCGGCCCGCGAGAGGGGAGTCAGGCCGCGCCGGGCGAGCTGGGCGTCGACCTCGGTGGACTCCGCTTCGTCGAGGTAGACGGTGAACTTCTCTTCGTCGAATTCGATCTCGTGCATCCCGTCGCCGTTGCCGTCGCCGAAGGCGCCGATGAGAGACTTCATATCCTTGATCTCCTTGCCGTTGACCTTGGTCACGATCAGGTCGCGGAGCGACTCGTAGCCGACGGTGGCGGGGGTGGCGATGACCCCGGCCAGCACGACGATCCGGCGGCCGCGGGACTCGTACTTCTGGGGATTCTCATAAACGTCCAAGAGATTCAGCGGCGCGCGGGACATCCACTCTTCGCCGTAGGTCTCGAGGTAGGGGCGGGTGAGCTCCTGGAAGACCATGCCGCCCTTCACGAGATAGGAGGGCCCTTTGCCGAAGGTGTAGGCGGGCACCAGTTGGTCCTTCTCATCGCGACGGTCGAGCACGGCTTCCACCTTCATCTTCTGGCCGTCGCGAATGACGTCGAGGCTGACCTTGTCGCCGCTGCTCTTCGCGCCTCGCACGAGGTGGCTCCAGTAGAGGCGGCCGTAGTGGGAGTCATCGAAGTAGCCGAGGCGGTCGATGGTATGACCGTCGATGGTCGTGATCACATCGCCTTTCTTGAGCCCGGCCTTGTCAGCGGCGCTGCCGACGCGGACGGTGGAGACATAGAGCCCGCCGCCGTCCTCCGGAAGCTTCAGCCAAGCGCGGAAATTCGCATCCTCGGTCCGGCTGGTGGCAATGCCGAGCGCGGGGAAACCGTCGTATTCGCCGTCGGCAGCTTCGCGGACGAAGCGCGAGATGATGTCCGTGGCGGTGACATCGCTGAGCTGGTCCTTGGAGTCGTAGCTGGTGAGGATGCCCGCCAGCTTGCCGCCGCGGAGCACCGGCAGCGAGAAGCTGTTGGCGGCGCTCTGCATCGAGGCCTTCACCTCGTAGGTGAGGAAGAATTGTCCGGGCAGGAAATTCGAGACGACGTCGATGCTCTGGATGCCACCCGTGGTGACGAGCGGCGTGCCGTTCTCCTCCACCTGGAGGATCTCCAGTTTGTCGCCGGGCTTGGGCCGCGCCGCGATCTGGAGCGGTTTGGTGCCGGCGAAGAACTTCGCGTCACCCTCACTCTGAAGTCCGAGCAGCGCCAGATTGGCCTCGTAGTCCACGGCGATGACTTTCGCGGGAGCCAGACGTTTGCCATCGGGAGATTCCAACTCGATGTAGGTCGCATCGGCGGCCATTTCCGCGGTGGTGAGCACCTTCTCGCCCGCGACGATCACGCCCAGCGATCGCCGTCTGCCGGGCGAGGTCTTCTCCCATGGCTGCCGCTGGTTCCAGGACTGCTGGGTGGTGGAAATGCGCGCCACCGAACGCAGCAGATCCTTGGGTGCGGGGACGGCGGTATCCGATACCTCCACGATCACCTTCGCCTCCTCCTTGTCGGGGGAGCGTTCAACGGAGCGGTCAGCGGGCCGTCCGGGGGTTTTTTCCGGCGGCGGCTCGTCCTGGGCGAGTAGCGGGAGAACGAGTGGAAGAAACAGCAAGGGGCGCATGGCGGGTGTCATCACTCGGTGAAGTTGGAAAGGCGTTCGATGGCGTAGGTCTTGCGGACCCGTTCGTTGGCCGCCTCCACCACATTGCCGGGAAGCGCGATCGGGCGGTTCGCGCCGAACAACTCGATCACGTGGAATTCAGGCGGGGTAGGCGGATTCAAGAGTTCATGGGCGTGCTTGAGGCTCTTGACCGTGACGCCGTTGATCTTGTCCACGGCCAGTCCGGTGAATCCGCCGAGCTGGCTGTTCACCGGATCACTTTCAACGCGGGTCAGGACCACGATGTCCTCGCGCTCGGTGAAGACGCCCTTCGGGAGATAGTCGTTGTAGAGCCGGCGCACGTTCACGTCGTCGAACTTCACGGAGGCGAAGAGATTGGTATCGAGGGGCTGGAAAACCAGGCCGGCGAAGACGAAGTAGCGCGGCTTCTTCTCGTATTGGATGGCATACATCCGCGCGGGCGGGAGGGTCTTGAGGGTGATCTCCTGCTCCATCGGGGTGCCGTCGCGCAGCCACTTCAGGGCCACCTTGTCGCCGGCGAACTTGCGCTCGACGACCTCGTTCATGTCCACCTTTTCACCGTCGAGAAGGATCTGGCCGCCGCTGTCCACCTCGTGGCCGTCCATCGAAAGGATCACGTCTCCCGGCTTCAGCACGCCTTCGCAGGCACCGGTCGGGGTCACGTCGGTGACCAGCACGCCGAGTCCGTTGTCCTCCATCTTGAGCGCCTTGCGCATCGCCGGATTGAAGAGCGGGAAGGTGGCGGCCCCGAGATCGACATAGAAATCGTAGGTGCCGTCGGCGATGTCCTTCAGGAAGCGCCGGATCACCGGGGTGGGAATGATGTAGCCGGTGTTGTCGGCCTGGCGCAGGCCTTGGAAGGCGACGCCGACCACCTTGCCATCCTGTACGACCGGGCCGCCGGAGTTGCCCGGATTGATGGCGGCGTCGATCTGGACGATCAGATGGGAATCCGCGCGGGAGTGGGAGTAGGAGGAGAAGTCGATGCGGGAGACGACGCCGCGGGTGACGGACAGGCGCTCGCCGCCGATCGGGTAGCCGATCACGCGGACCTGGCTTTCGAGCTGCGGCACCTCGCCGAGGGACAGCTTCGGGAAATCCTTGAAGTCCGAAAAGTCCTCGACCTCCAGCAGCGCGAGGTCGCAATCGTGGGCGATGAACTTCACCTTTGCCGGGTATTTCCGCGGGCTGCCGTGCACCGTGATCAGGAGCCGGCGCTCGTTGGAGACCACGTGGGCGTTGGTGAGGAACTTGTTCTCGCCGATGAGGAAACCGGTGCCGATGCCGCCACCGAAACGGCCGCTGTTCCACGGGGTCGAGTAGTCCGGCGTTTGTACCGCGGCCTCGATCCGCACCACGGAGCGGTAGATGTCGGATGGCGCTCCGGCGGGTTTTCCCGGGATCGGAGGAGTCTCAAGGGCAACCGCCGCGGTTTCCTGACCGGCCAGCCGGCCGGCGATCAGCACGAGGGCAAGAGGGGCGAAATATCGCGCACGCATTGCCCGCAGGCTAAGGAGGAACGGCCGCGGTGCAAGGGGAATGGAAGGTCCGACGCCGGTTGCGGCGGCCGCGGCGGTCAGCCTTCGAAATACGTGTAGCCGCTCAGGCCGGTGCGGTACAGGTCCAGCACCTCGCGGCGCTCCTTCGGGGAAATCCGGCCTTGGGCGACGGCCTTCTCCGCGAAAGCACGGAAGCGGCCGACGAGTTCCTTCGGATCGTATTCCACGTAGCTGAGGACATCCGCCACGGTGTCGCCTTCGACCTCGTGGGTGTAGACCGGCTTGCCGTCTTCGAGGTGGACGCCGACGACGTTGGTGTCCCCGAGCAGGTTGTGCAGGTCGCCGAGGGTCTCTTGATAGGCACCGACCAGGAAAGTCGCGATATAGTAGGGTTCACCCGGCTTGATGTCGTGCAGCGGGAGAACCTTCGCCACGTCCTCGCGATCGATGAAGCGGTCGATCTTGCCATCGCAATCGCAGGTGATGTCGGCGATCACGGCGCGTTGTTTCGGGCGCTCGTTGAGGCGGTGGATCGGCAGCACCGGGAAGAGCTGCTTGATCGCCCAGGAATCCGGCAGGCTCTGGAACAGGCTGAAGTTCCCGTAGTAGAAGTCGACCAAGGTGTCGGAGAGTTCGCGCAGGTCTTCCGGCACGATCTCCAGTTCCAGGATCAGTTTCGAGATCCGGGTCATGATGTGCCAGAACCACGCCTCGGCAAGACCGCGGTCGCGCAAGGTGGCGGCACCGTAGAAGAATTGGGCACGGACCTGGTCGCGGTAGTAGACCGCGTCGTTGAAGCACTCCTGGAGGTTGCGCTTGCTGAGGTCCTTCGCGACGGCGATGAGGTTGAAAAGGTTCTGGGGCGCGTTCTCCGGCGTGGTCGGCGGCTTCTCGGTGGTCTGTACCGTCGAGACATCGAGGATGTTGAAGACCAGCACCGAGTAATAGGCCACGATCGCGCGGCCCGATTCCGAGATCAGATTGGGATGGGCGACGCCAACCTTGTCGCAGATCTGCATGATCGTCTCGATCACGTCGGTGCAGTACTCGAGGATCGAGTAGTTGCAGGAGGAATGGAAATTCGTGTGCGAGCCATCGTAGTCCACGGCCATGCCGCCACCGATGTCGAGCACGCCCATCGGCGCGCCCTCCTTGACGAGGTCGCAGTACATGCGGGCCACTTCGGTCGCGCCCTCGCGGATCGCGGCGATGTTCGGGATCTGGCTGCCCTGATGGTAGTGCAGCATGCGCAGGCAGCCGAGATAGCCTTCCGCCTTGAGGCGATCGACCACTTCGATGACCTGCGTGGCGCTGAGACCGAAGACCGACTTGTCGCCCGCGCTTTCCGCCCAATGGCCGGATCCGCGGGTGGAGAGGCGGACGCGTACGCCGAGATTCGGCAGCACGCCGAGCTTGCGGGAGCGCTCAAGCACGAGATCGAGCTCGGTCGGCATTTCCAGCACGAGCATTACCTTCAGGCCCATCTTCTGCGCGTGCAGGGCGAGGTCGATGAACTCCTCGTCCTTGTAGCCGTTGCACACGATGTATGCCTCGGTGTCGTGCATGTGGGCGAGCGCGGCGATCAGTTCGGGCTTCGAGCCGGCTTCCAGACCGTAGTGATACTGCTTGCCGAATTCTGAGATCTCCTCGATGACCTGACGCTGCTGGTTCACCTTGATCGGATAGACCCCGCGGTATTCGCCCTTGTAGCCCGTGTCCTTGATCGCCTGGCGGAACGATTCGTTCAGCTCGCGGATGCGGGAATGCAGCAGGTCGCGGAAGCGCAGCAGCACGGGCAGGTCGGTGCCGCGGTCGCGGAGTCCCTCGATCACCTCGAAGAGGGAGACCTCGGAGGTCGTTTCCTCGTCGGTGAGCTTGACCGTGACATGGCCGTTTTTGTTCACGCCGAAGAACCCGTGGCCCCACTGGTCCACGCCATAAAGTTCGGCGGATTGGGCGGCGGACCATCCGTTTTCTTTCTTCGGCTTCGGACCCTTGGCGGCGGCAGGCGGAACCATGGGCGGAAGGAAGGGGCAAACCGCTGGAAAATAAAGCGGTAATGCGAGGAATTTACGACTCGAGCAGGTCCGGGAGACCCCCGGGCACCTGGCCCGCCGAACGGGCCGCGGCAGCAGTGTATCCGGCGGAGAGGCGAAATGGCAGCCCTCTCAGGCGGGTGGCACTGGGGGAGTTTCGCTTTTTCAAGGCTGCCCGGGCGGGCGGAACGACGGGCGGTGCTTCACCGCCCGGATTGGTCCCGGTCGCGAATGATGGCTTCCAGCTCGACGATGCGGTCGGATTCGGAATTCCGCCGCAGGAGGTGAAATAACAGACCCGCGAGGAAGACCATGTGTGATACGGCAGCGCCCAAGCTGAGACTCATGTAGAGTTCCGAGAATGTGTGGGAGGCGAAACGGGGCACGATCCACGAAGCCAAGACTAGCAGAGGCGAAGTGATCGAGGCGATCAGAACCATCCACGCCGCCGGGGTCCGCTGCCGGAAAACGATGAGTGCGATCCAGATGCCGAGCACCGCATAGATCACTTGGACCACCACGAAAAGCAGGTAGGAGGAGTCAAACGACATGATGGGATGAAGGCGGAGGTTTTGTCAGGAAAGCCTGTCCCGGAAGTCCTCATACCCGAACTCCCGGATCGTTTCCAGCGTTCCGTCTTCGTGCTGGAGGACGATCGAAGGATGGGGGACGCCGTTGAAGGTCGTGGTCTTCACCATCGTGTAGTGCGCCATGTCGTCGAAGACGAGGGTGTCTCCCGCCTTGAGCGGGCGCGGGAAGGCGAAGTCGCCGGTGACGTCCCCGGCGAGGCAGGTCGGTCCGCCGAGGCGGTAGAGATGCTCGCCGTCTTCCAGGGCCGGGTGGTAGGACTCGCCCTCGAAAACAACCGCAGGCTTCGAATCCGAGGGAGCGGGATCGACCAGAAAGACATCCGGGCGGTACGGCATCTCTAGTACATCCGGCATGTGGGCGGTGGCGGAGATGTCTAGGATCGCGAGTTTGTGACCGGCGGATTCGAAGACGTCCAACACCTCGGCGCGGAGCACGCCGGTATGGATCGCGCCTGCTTCGCCCGGCTCCAGCCAGACTTCCACGCCGTATTTCTCCCGCGTCCCGCGGACCAGGCGGATCAGGCGCCCGCGGTCGTAGAAGGGCTTGGTG
>CAMLOZ010000080.1 GCA_946481625.1 uncultured Haloferula sp.
GGAGGATCTTCACCATCGGGATCCGCGAGACGATGATCCCGACCGCGACGGCCACGAGGAAGCCGAGCCCGAGCCGCGAGACGGTCATCACCAGGCTCGCCGAAAAACTCAGGTCGCCGCCGAAAGGAATCTCCGGGCCCTTGAAGGCCTTCCAAGTGCTCAGGGCGGTGATCGGATTCACGATCGGAGCGGCGAGCATGTAGGTCAGCGCGCAGGACACCGGCAGGCCCTTCTTTACCAGCCGCCGGATCACCGGCACCACCGCGCACTCGCAGACCGGCAGGATGCCGCCGAGAAGGCCCGCCACGAGAATAGCCGGGATCTTCCGCCGCGGCAGCAACTTGTCCATCGTCCCCGCCGGCAGGTAGATGTCGATGAAGCCGCTGATGAGGGTTCCGAGCAGGATGAAGGGCGCCCCCTCGAAGAGGATGCTCAGGAAAGCGAAGGCGAAGTCCTGCTTTTGCTCGGGCGACACCCCCGCAGGAAAGGGGCGGCTGCCGGACCTGTCAAACCCGGTCGCCGTCGATCATCCGCTCGCGCAGGGCGGGCGAGGGCAGCGAGCAGACATCGGCCTTGCCGAACCAGCGGTACCGGTTCCTTGCGATAAAGCGGTAGGCACGGTCGCGCAGGGCCCTCGGCAGCACGAATCCCAATGTCCCGAGGATCGCCCAAGGCCCGCCGATGGTCTTGAGGATCTCGAGCACGGCATCGGAGTAGGTGAAGACCTTGCCCCGTTTCTTCGCCACGACGGTATTCAGCGTTTCCCCGGTCGCCGCGGCCTCCATTTCGCGGCCGAGGCGGCTCTGGAGAGTCACGAAGCGCAGCCGCCGCTTGAAGTCATGTTCCGCGAGGAAGCGGATACTGCGGCTGCACAGCATGCACTCGCCGTCATACGCGATCACCACCGGTTCCTCGTCCGCCATGCGGGGATGCTAGCACGTCATGATCAGGGAGAAAGGATGCTTGCAGCGGAGGCGCCGTGATCCTCATGGTCCCGGCAGGATCGAATCCCCGCGCGTGACGCCGAACCTCCATCACCTCGAGCTCTTCTATCATGTAGCCCGGCACGGCGGCATCACCGCCGCGGCCCGCAGCATGCCCTACGGGATCCAGCAGCCCGCGATCAGCGGCCAGATCTCCCTGCTCGAGGACCAGCTCGGCGTACGCCTCTTCCAGCGCCGCCCCTTCAAGCTCACGCAGGAAGGCCGCGACCTTTACGACTTCCTCGCGCCCTTCTTCGGGGCGCTTCCCGAAGTGGCGTCGCGCATCGCGGGGCGCTCTTCCCGGCGTCTCCGGCTCGCCGCTCCCGCGACGATCATCCGCCGCCATATGCCGGATGTCCTCGCCGCGATGCGCAAGGCCCAGCCCGATCTCGAGCTCAGCCTGGTCGATACCGACCAGCGCGGCGCCTTCGCGCTGTTGGAGCAGGAGCAGGTGGACCTCGCTGTCTGTGAACTCGAGTCCCGACCGCCCTCGGGCATACGCACGGAGATCCTCATCTCCATGCCGCTCGTGCTCTTGCTGCCGCAGGCGTACAAACCGGCGCGGTCCGGGATTCATGCCATGGCGGTGGATTTCCCGCTGATCCGGCCCTCGAACGACACCGCGCTCTCCCGCCTCTTCTCGAAGGCGCTGGCCAAGGCCCGCCTGGAGTGGCCCGCGCGGATCGAGGTGAACTCGCTCGAACTCGTCCACGCCTATGTCGCGGGCGGCTTCGGGGCCGGTCTTAGCGTGAAGGCTCCCGGCATCACCTTCCCGAAAGGCAGCCAGGCGTGGGAGATCCCGAATTGCCCGGAGCTGGTCATCGCCGCGGCCTGGAGGGGCAAGCTTTCGCCGCTTGCGGAGATGGTTCTCGAAGGCCTGCGCAAGCGGGCGAAAGGGGATAGGACTACTCCAGCTTCCTGACTACCACCCGCGTCGCCCCTGCCTTCAGGCACATCGCCTCCGCCTTCTCCGCCCCGGCCACACAGGCCGCGGTATCAAGCCCGTCCGCCACCGCCCCTGTCGGCGCGATCACGCTCACCGCGATCCGATGTGTCAGGCCCAAGCCCGTCTTCGGATCGATGATGTGCGAGTAGCGCTTGCCTCCGATCTCCACGAATTGATGGAGATCGCCGGCCGTGGAGACCGCGCAGTTCGACAGCTCCACCACTTCCTCCGGCTCGTCTTTGTCGAAGGTCTGGAGGCCCACGCGCCAAGCGGTTTTCCCCGGCGGCGGATCACCCATCCGCAGATCCCCCCCTGCGGCGATAAGGCTTTTTCCAAACCCGCGGGCTTTCATCACGCCGAACATTTTTTCGGCGGCGAAGCCCTTTGCGATCCCGCCCAGATCGAGCTGCATGCCCGGCTTCTTCAGCAGGATCGTGCCTTCAGCGGGATTCCACTCGGCGCTGGTCCAGCCACAGGCTGCCTTGGCTTTGGCCAGCACTTCGGCGTCGGGGAGCGTTTCCGTTTCGCGCGACTGCCGCCACAGCTTCGTCAGCGGGCCGAGCGTGGGATCGAAGGCGCCCTCCGTTTCGCGCGCCTTGGTGAAAGCCGCGTCCAGCAGTTCGCCCAGCAGCGGCGAGACCTTCACCGCCTCGCCGGTCCGGGCGGAAAGTCGCATCAGCTCGCTATCGGGCAGGTAGTCGGAGGCGACAGCGTTGATCTCCATCCCGACGGCAAAGGCCTCCCCCGCGGCCTTCTTCGCTGCCGCCTCGTCCCCGCCGTAGCAGGTGATCGAGAACTTCGTTCCCATCAGCGGGCGTTCGTAGGTGAAGCGCTTTTCTTCCGCGCCTGCCCAACCGAGACATGCCAGTATCCACCCTGCGATCCGAAGACATACGCTCACCCGGGCATGCTGCGCGGGCGGCATAGTGCTGCCAATCTCGTTCCTCCGTCTGCGAATTATTACCCGCTTGTGCATTGGACAGGGCCAGCGATTTGACGTAATTGTCACATTGAAGCTGGCGGAATCACTTTTAACCCTGATTCCGGCGCATAAGGCCCACCCTCGAAACCCATGACGTTTGCCCGACGCGTCGCCTCGCTGGCGTGCGCCCTCATCCTTCCTTCCCTGAACGGCGCTCCGGTCAGCGTCGGCGATTTCTCGTTTGAAGGGAATGCCCTCGGCCCCGGCGGATATGCCTATAATCTCGGTCCCGAATGGCAGGAGATCAATGGCCCGGGCAGCGGTGCCGGCTTCGAGGAATACATCACCGGCTTCGCGGCGGAAGGCACCGACCACCTCGGCATGGAGTTCAGCCATGACGTCTGGCAGGACCTCGCGGTCACCTACCAGCCGAATACCCGCTACACCCTCACCGTCGCGGCGGGCCATCGGAACGGTCTTACCAACGGGGGGAACCAGAGCACCTACCTTCTGGCGGATAGCACCGGCACGATCTACGCCACCGGCACCTTCAACGCTTCCACGCTCGCCCCGCAGACCTTTGGCGATGCCCCCGCGCTGATCTTCGACACGCCGGACAATCCCGCCGCCGTCGGGAAGACCGTCCGCATCCTTCTTCAGGCCCGCGGGGCCGGGCGCTCGCACTTCGACAACGTCCGCCTCGATGCCACCTCCCTGGTCCCGCCCGGCACGGCAACCATCCAGAACCTGCCCGCCAGCGCCCTCAGCGCCACCACCGCGACCCTCAACGGCCAGGTCGGCGACATCGGCAACGCCGCCCCCTCGATCACCTTCTTCTGGGGGCCTTCGGATGGCGGGCCTTCCGCGGCGGGCTGGGCGAATTCCGTGGCGCTGCCCGGCACTTACACCGGCAGCTACTCGGCCCCGGTCACCGGCCTCTCGCCGGCCTCCGCCTATTACTTTACCGCTCGTGCCACCAATAGCGCCGGCGAATCGTGGGCGCTCGCCACTGCCAGCTTCGAGACGCCTTCCCTTCCTCCCTCGGTCGCGAATATCGCCGCCTCCGAGATCCTGCCCACCGCCGCCACCGTCGGTGCCCAGGTCACCGCTACCGGTGGTGAAACGCCGGATGTCACCCTCTACCATGGCACCAGCGATGGCGGGACGGTCGCGGCGAACTGGTCTTCCTCCGTAAATCTCGGACAGGTCGCCACCAGCGCGACCACTTCCTTGAGCGGTCTTCCGGCGGGAACCACGCACTACTTCCGCGCCGCCGCCACCAATTCGGGCGGCACGGCATGGGCCGCCGCGAGTTCCAGCTTCGCGACTCCCCCGGTCACCCTGCCCTCGGTCGAGAACCGCAGCGCCCAGGGCATCACCGGCACCACCGCCAGCCTGCGCGGGGAGATCACCGCGGATGGCGGCGATCCGCCCGCGGTCACGATCTACTATGGCACCGTGGACGGCGGCACGAATCCCGCCTCCTGGGCCTTCTCCGCCCCGCTCGGCGCGCAGGCCGGCGGGTACTCGTTCTTCGCGGCGGGACTCTCGCCGCAGACGACCTACTATTTCCGTAGTAGAGCGGTGAACCCGGCGGGCACCGTGTGGGCCTCGGGCAGCCTGTCCTTCGCCACCACGCCGCTGGTGCCGAATACCGCCGTCATCAACGAGATCCACTACAAGCCCGCGGACAAGACCAGCCTCGAGGAGTTCATCGAGCTTCACAACCCGGGGGATACCGCGCTCGATCTCTCCGGCTGGACGCTTTCCGGAGCAGTGACCTTCACCTTCCCCGGCGGCACCTCCCTTCCGGCCGGCGGCTTCCTGGTCGTCGCGGAAAACCCGGCGGCGATCCTCTCGAAATATGGGAAGACCGCGCTCGGCCCCTGGACCGGCAAGCTGAATTCCACCGGCGAGCGGATCGACCTGCGCGATGGCGCGGGCATCCTGAAAGACAGCGTCGAGTACGGCGTCGGCTTCCCCTGGCCCACGGCGTCCGATGGCGGCGGGGGCTCCGCCGAGCTGATCCACCCCGGCCTCGACAACGACCTCGGCGGCTCCTGGCGCTCCTCCGGGTCGGTCGTCGGCACCCCCGTGACCTACATTGCCTCCATGGCGACCGGTTGGAAGTACAAGAAGGGCACCGCCGAGGCCTCCAGTCCGGTCGATGCATGGCGCGCCGCTTCCTACAACGACTCGGCCTGGCTCACCGGCCAGACGGCGATCGGCTACAACGATCCCGACGTGATGACCACGCTGTCCGACATGCAGGGCAACAGCGGTTATCGCAGCGTCTATCTCCGCAAGTCCTTCACCGTCCCCGCCGACGACATTCCCGACCAGCTCCGGCTCCGCGTGCGCGTCGATGACGGCTGCATGATCTGGATCAACGGCACTCGCGTCCACCTCATCAACGTTGCCGACGCCCAACTCGCTTACAACTACACCGCCCCGGTGGGCCACGAGGCGGTGTGGGAAGAAATCACCTTGGACAACGTCGGCGCCTACCTCTTCGGCGGCACGAACGTGATCGCCGTGCACGCATTCAATGCGAACCCGACCAGCAGCGACTTCTCGATCGATCTGGAACTCACGTCGGGCGGCGGCTCCAGCAGCGGCTTGCCGACTCCCGGCGCCGTGAATTCCGTGCGCACCACCCCCACCGCGATCCCGCCGCAGATCCGGCAGGTCGCCCACACGCCGGTCTTTCCCGCGCCCGGACAGGTCGTCACGATCACCGCGCGTATCACCGATCCCGATGGCATGGACGCCGTCAGCCTCGCTTACCAGACGGTCGATCCTGGTTCCTACATCCGGCTCACGGATGCCGCCTACGCCACGTCCTGGACCTCGGCGGTCATGCGCGACAACGGCCTGAACGGCGATGCCGTGGCCAACGACTCGATCTATACGGCGCGCATTCCCGCCGCCACGCAGACGAACCGCCGTCTCGTGCGTTACCGCATCACCTTCGCGGACGATCTCGGCAATATCACCACCGTCCCGTATGCCGACGACGAGCAGCCGAATTTCGCCTACTACGTCTATAGTGGCTTGCCCGCCTGGCAAGGTGCCTTCCGCCCTGGAAGCACCCCGCTCCAGACCTTCACCCCGGCGCTGCTGGACGACCTCCCCGTGTACAGCCTGATCGCGAACGGCACCGATGTCATCGACTCGCAGTACAACGGCGGGTCCGATGCGGTCCGCTTCCGCGGCACTTTCGTTTACGACGGCGAGGTGTACGACCACATCGAATTCAAGAACCGCGGCGAAGCCTCCACCTACGTCTCCGGGAAGAACAAGTGGCGCTTCTTCTTCAACCGCGCCCGCGACCTCCCCGCGAAGAACAACTTCGGCGACGACTACTCCGAAACCTGGGGCTCCTTTTCCGGGGATGCCTGCGCCAGCCCTTGGGCCGCCCTCCACCGCGGCATGGCGGGCGTCGAGGAAGCATCGTCCTACAAGCTCTTCCAGCTCGGCGGCCTGCCCTCGCCGCACACCCACTACTACCACTTCCGCGTCGTCCGCGGCGCGACCGAAACCCCCGCCGCCGGCACCACCGTCAATGATCCCATCGGCAATGCGGACGGCCAGTACGCGGGCGACTTCTGGGGCCTCTACCTCGCCATCGAGCAACCCGACGGGTCCTTCCTCGACGAGCGCGGCCTGCCGGACGGCAGCATCTACAAGATCGAGGGCAATGGCGGCGATAAGAAGAACCAGGGCATCACCCAGCCCGTCGATTCCTCCGATTGGGAGAGCTTCCGGAACTCCCATGTGGACGCCGATCCGAACCTGACCTGGTGGCGGGCGAACATGGACATGGAAAGCTATTACACCTTCCACGCCCTCAACCGCCTCAGCGGAAACGTCGATGTCCGGGGCGGCTACAACCACTACTTTTACCATCGCTCTTCCGACAACCGCTGGGTGCCCATGCCCTGGGACCTCGACATGATGTACATCGCGAAGAGCCACCACATGACCAATGTCGGCGGCAGCAGCTACCCCGGAGTTATCCACGCCTACAAATCGATCCTCCAGAATTCCGCGCTCGCGCTGGAATACCGCAACCGCGCCCGCGAGATCCTCGACCTGATCGCCTCCGACGGTGGCACCGGCGGCGGCCAGTTCGGCCAGCTTGCGGACGAGTTCGCCCGGATCGTGAACCCGGCCGGACAAGCCCTCACCTGGGCGGATGCCGATGCCGCGATGTGGAACGTCCACCCGCGGACCGAAGGCTCGGATGGCAACGCTTCCGGCCAGACCAGCCACCGCGGGAATTTCTACCGGACCAGTTTCGCGGACGGCCGGATTGGCGGCGGCTGGACCCGCTGGCTCCGCACCGCGGGGTCCTCCGGCACCATGGAGCACGAGGACTCCATGATCTACCTGCGGGACTACGTGACGAACGCCTGGCCCGGCGGTAGCTGGAACGTGAACAACGGCGACCAGCTCGGCTACGGCTACCAGTACGTCGCCGCCGACGCGGCGGACGCCGCCATCCCGCAGAAGCCGGTCGTCACCGCCTCGGGCGATCCGTCCTTCCCGGTCAGCGACCTGACCTTCACCTCGTCCGCCTTCTCCGATCCGCAGGGGGCAGGCACCTATGCGAAGACCCGCTGGCGCATCGCGGAAATCTCCGGGCCCGGCGTGCCCGGCTACGTGGCAGGGTCGCCGCGGAAGTACGAGATCGATAGTATCTGGACCGGGGAACTGGCCGCCGCCCCCGGTTCCGTCACGATTCCGTACGGCGTCGCCCAAGCAGGCAAGACTTACCGCGTCCGCGTCCGCCATCAGGACAGCACCGGCCGCTGGAGCCATTGGTCCTCGCCCGCGCAGTTCACCGCCACCGAGCCGCCGCCCGGCGAGCTGCTCCACTACTGGAATTTCAATCCCGTGAACTTCCTCGCGGCGACTTCCACCATCGGCGGCGCGCAGATCTCTTCCACCGTTTCCGGCGGCGCGGAGGTGATCCGCCACGATTCCCAGGATCAGGGCTTCGCCGCTCTCAACGCGCGCAATGGCGATCCCGTCGGGGCTCACATGCGGGTGAACAACCCGCTCGGAGCCACGCTCACCTTCGCCGTCCCCACCACCGGCTATCAGGATATCGTGATCAAATACGAGACCCGTCGGTCGGGCTCGGGCGCGGGCACGCAGGCCGTTTCCTACACGCTCGATGGCTCGACCTTCGTCCCCTTCGCGACCCTCTTCCCGCCCGATGGCGACCCCACCGTGCAGATCCTCGACTTCCGCCCGCTTTCCGGCGCGGACAACAATCCGCTCTTCGCGATCCGCATCGCCTTCCAGCAGGGCAGCGGCAGCACCGTCGGCAACAACCGCTTCGACAACTTTACCGTCGAGGGCGACGCTCTCGCCCTCCAGCCAGGCACCTACGCCTACTGGCGCGCAGAAGAGTTCCCGGATCCCGCCGATCGCGCCGATGACAATATTTCGGGCCCGGACGCGAATCCTTCCGGCGACGGCATCGCGAACATCCTCCGCTACGCCCTCGGGGTCGGTCCCTACGAGCCGGTGCACCACCTGCTTCCCGCGCTCGCGACGGACGGTACCCTCCGCGAATTCCGCTTCCGCTACGATGCCTCGAAGTCCGACCTCGTCTGGCGGGTGACCGCCACGAACCGGCTCGACGACTGGTCGCAGGAGCTTTTCGACTCGGAGGAAGATGCCATTCCGCCGCTTCAGGACGGCTGGTTGCCCGTGCAGATTCCGCCTTACCTCGGCCCCGGCCCGGCCCCGGATCCGCGGATTTTCGTCCGGCTGCAGGTGGAATTTGTGGAGGAGTGAGGCGGGCGAGGCGGGAAAACGCGGCATTTTTGCTCCGCCTCGCACGCGGACTGTGGGATTGCGCAAAATTGAAATGTGTCCATCTTGCCACATTTCACCCCCGTCCGCCCCGGCTCATGCGTTTGCCCGCCCTTTGCCTTGCCCTCCAGCTTCCGGTTCTCCCGCCTTTGGCCGCGAATCCGGTCATCACCGAGTTCATGGCCAGCAACCAGGCCACGGCAGCCGATGAGGACGGCGACTTCTCGGACTGGATCGAAATCCACAATCCGACCTCCGCACCCCTCTCGCTGAACCAGTGGTGTCTCACCGATTCCGCCACCAACCTCGTGAAGTGGCGCTTCCCGAATGTCACCCTCGCCCCCGGCGAGTTCCGGATCATCTGGGCCTCCGGCGAAAACCGCCGGAACACCACCGCCCCGCTGCACACGAATTTCTCGCTGTCCGCCGGTGGTGAATACCTCGCCCTCGTGCGCCCGGATGGCATCACCGTGGAACAGGACTTCGGTCCGGAGTATCCCGCACAGGCCGGCGATGAATCCTACGGCCCGCTTTTCAACCGCACGGTCCTGGTCGCTCCGGGGGCGAGTACCCGCTACCGCGCGCCTGCCAGTGCCGCCGATCCCGGCGCGAGTTGGAACCTGCCCGCTTTCGCCGATGGCTCATGGAGCCAAGGGCCGACCGGCTTCGGCCACGGCATCACCGTGCCCGGCATCACCGTGCGCCAGGTCTTCAGGAACAGTAGCCAGGGCACCGTCGACACGCTGGCGGAATCGGATGCCCTGCTCGCGCTCCCGCCCGGGGATCCGGCCATCGTCTCCGATACCACGATCACCGATTCGATGGTGAACTATTTGGGCGACGGCAGCGAGGGTCGCTTCACGGGGAATTCTTCCCCGCCCGGCGGCTCCGGGGAGAACTACGTGATCAAGGCCACCGGCTGGGTCGACATCACCACCGCAGGCGTCTATACCTTCGGCACGAATTCGGACGACGGCGTGCGCCTCAAGATCGACGGGGTGACGATCATCAATGACGATACCTCCCACGGGCCGCTCGATTTCTTCGGCACCCGCAACCTGAGTGTCGGCCTCCACACATTCGAAGTGGTGATGTTCCAAGGGAACGGGGGGAATTGCCTCGAGTTCTTCGCCGCGCAGGGCTCGTACAGCTCTTGGGATGCGAATGCCTTCCGCCTTGTCGGGGACACGGCGAACGGGGGGCTGCCCGCCACCACCCTGCAAGCCGGTTCCAGCGGCCTCGTCGCCACCAATTCGCAGGCGCTGCTCACCGGCAAGCAGGGTGCCTACTTCCGCACGGCGTTCAGCTCCACCGGTCCCGGCACCGCCACCGCGCT